>CALEEC010000209.1 GCA_937949245.1 uncultured Gemmataceae bacterium
ACCGTGTCGAAGTCTTCGGCATAAGCTCGCAAGAACAGCACGTCCCCTTCGCGGGGGGGGTGGCCGTTGGCCTTGACCAATCGGCTCAGCGGCAGGCGTCGTTGTTCGGCCCAATGTTGGATCGGCTGCGAGCCATAAACAATCGCCGATCCCGCCAGCAGAGCGATCGCGTCGGCAGACGCGTGAACGGCCAGGGGCGTACCGAACTCGGCCAAGACCAACGCCTGCGGTGTATCCTGACGCGAGAAGCGATACTCCAATCCCACCCGGGCCAAGCCGTACTTCCCATCATCGGCCCCAGTGGCCAGCGTCAAAGCAGCATCGGGGAGGAACAACAAGCCATCGTGCAATGGCAATGGCCGGTCGAGCCGTACTTCCGGGGCGGGATCGGGGAAAATCCGCAGATCGAACAAGCGTGTGCCAACGATTCCCGTGCCATCGTCCAGCCGGAGGGCGTAGGTACCCCGCAGTCGGGGCACGAAGTCGGCGTGCAGGGTGCATTGATCGTCGGCCAAGGTCACGGGGATCGGTGCCCAAACTTCCCGCGACAACGCCCAAAGTCCGCCCAGAGTACGAGCATCGCGGGCCATCAGCAGGGTCAAGGCGGGAGTCCAACGCTGGATCGGTTTTTCGGGGTGATAGTCGAGCCATGCCCGCGCGATCGGCCGATCGGTTTTGGCACGCAGTTCGATACGGGTGCCGGCTACGGCTTCGGTCAGAGTGGCACCGTCGTCGAGGCGCTCCCGTGGTTTGCCGGTGTAAGAAGGGTAGTGCAGGGTCATCTGCGGGGAAGCACGTCCATCGAGCGGCACCAAAGTCGGTGCCGCGACCACTTGCACTTCATACCATGTCGTCTCCGCGTCATTGGCCCGCAGACGAAAGCGGAACGGTTGGAGCAATCGTTCCGGGTCGAGGTCGAACAGATCGAAGGTCAGTTCCGTGGCCTCGGGCGGGACTTCCGGGGTCGGCCGAGGAATCGCTAGGGCAGTACTGGCCCCTTGCGGCCACAAATCGACCCAGTAACGCGGCGGAATCACGCCCCGCAAGGTGATCCGGAGGCGAAACGCCTCCCCACGGGCTAGCCGATAGGGAAACACCTGGGGCGATTGTATCTCAATCTGCGTTTGTTTGGGGAACGTGTGCCCGCCGAACGGATCGAGCAGACGCCAAGCGGCAGCCTGTGCCACCGCAGCGCTGGGCCGTGGCAATTGGAACAGCACGGCCAAGAAGACGAGCCCCATCCCGACCGCGGCCAGGGTCCAACGCCGTTTCAGAATTCGGGGAAAATCGAGCGACTGCGACACTGCCACGGCGCATTCGATGGTCCGCTGTCGCAGTAACTCCGACTCGCCCCCAGGGTCCTTCGGCCGTTGGGCAAATTGCACGGCACTGACCAACGACTCTTCCAGTTCGGGATACTCCCGCTCCAGACGCAGCGCTACTTGCAAGCGTGTCGGAGGATGCAACAACGGTTGCACCACCCACCACCGCAACAGCACCCATCCTATACCGAAGATGCTCACCAAGGCCAACGCTCGGACATACGACGGTAGTTGATAGTGGATGTCCAGCCCCACGACAGCGAGGATCGTCCCGATCAGGAAGATCGTGGTGAGCACTCCCCCTTGCAGCAGCCGATGCACGACCATACGCCAGCGTAAGGCCGACAATCGCTGCTGCAACAGGCAAACCTCGGTGGCCAAGATCGGATCAGCAAGCATGAGTGCGATTCCGCCAGACAGAGGAAGACCAGCCCCAGGAAGATCCGAGCTTTCCTATTATAACAACTGACACCGCTTGCGAAAGAGCCACTCGGTCAGCAGCAGTCCGACGACCAATAACAATACCAGCGAATGATTCCACAACGGCCAAGGTGGACACGGTTGATCGAGGGCCACGCGAACGCCGACCGGAAGATCGTTCAACAGTTTCTCCATGTCGCCGAGGGTGTAGAATCGACCGCCCGACTCGTCGGCCGCCTGTTGCAGATCGCCGCGGTTCATTTCGGTACGGTCCATTTCTCCCGGTGGAGGCAAAACCTGGGTGCTGGCCTCGACTTTGCGATCGCTTTCGAGACGAAAGCGATATTCGCCGATGGGCGTGTGCGTCAGCACCGTCTCGTAGGTTGCACGGGCACCATGTTTGCGGGCCAGCAGCAGCGTTTGCAGCTCGGAAGCCTCGACTTTGGTCGTGGTCGAAGACAGTTCGGGGGATTTTTTCTCCTGCGGCAATGGACCACGTTCCAGTTGCACGCGCACCGGATGGGCCGCATCGGGCGCCGGCATGTCATCGGGGAAACGCACCGTGACGCGGATCGGGTCGCCCAGATAATAGTGGCTTTGTCGATCCAAACGCAGTTCCGTCCGCGAGACGCGCGAACGAGCAAGTCCGCGGACAGCTTGAATCCAAAACTGGTTGAACCGCAATTCGCCGTCGAAGGCACGCCAACGCCAAGTTTCCTCAAAGCCGATCCACAACACCCGCCCTGCCCCGGAGAATTGCTGTAACACCAACGGATGCAGTTCTCTTTCCGGGTTCTCACTCTGTTGGCTGGGGCGCTCGGCGAAACGAGCAGGATGTTCGGCCAAAGGCTCGGCCGTCGCTTTACGGCGATAGCCGGTCGCGTACCACCACATCGGTTCCAAACGCTGCCAAACCTTCAGATTGGCCGCGTCGTCGGCCTCGAAGCGGAACAACGGATGCGTCAGCCCGACCGAGGTCAGTTGCGGTTGGTAGGAGTCGAGGATCGTGGCTTGGGCGGCCGCTTCCGCGTCCGGGTCGTCGGCGACATCGAAGCGGATCGGCAGTACCTCGGCCAAGAGGGATTCTTTGTAACGGCTGGGGAAATAGTTCGGCCCGGCGATGGCCAATAGGCCGCCTCCGCGTTTCTCGACGAAATCGACAATCGCTTGCAGATTGCTTTCCGCACGCGGTAACCGTTTCGGGTCCACATCGCCGAAAATCAACACATCGTAGCCGAACAACTCTTCCCGCGTGGGAAACTCGGCGATCGCGGTACGATCTTGGCTGACCGAATCTTTCGATGCCGACAGCAGCAGTGTGCGTAGTTCGACCGAGCGATTGCCCGGCGTCAACTCCAGTTCCCGCTCGAAAAGGGTTTTGATGTAGCGGAACTCGTAACGCGGAAACGTCTCGACATACAGTACCTTGATCTTCTTCAGTTGCTCCACCCGGATAAGCCGTTCAAGGCGATTGTTCCGTGTGTCCTCTTCGTCACGCAGAACGGGCACTTCCAGCACGAAGGTACGATCGCCGACCTCGCGTGGCGTGAACATCATTTTGACACGGACGACTTCCCCCTGCGGAGCCAGTTTGACCGTTTCGCGAGCCAAAATGTCGTTGGGTTTCGCTTGATCGAACAACGATACGGTCACTTCGCCGGGCAGATTGTTGCCTTTGGCCGTCAGACGAAAATTCAGAATCAGCCGATCGTTGACGTTGACCACATCTTCGACTTGCAGATCACTGAGGGCCAGATCGGTTTTCTGTTTGGATTCTCCCACTCCAACCAGAAACAGCGGCACTCGCATACCGCCGGCTTTCTGTCCCGCGACCGGCAACGATTCGCTTTGGTGCGTGGTCACGCCATCGGAAAACAAGATCACCCCATTGAGCGAACCGCCCCGGAACGTCTGCAACACCTGCGACACTGACTCTCCCAGGCGACTAGAAGAATCGTCAGGAGTGAGCGCTTCGATCTGTTGATACAATTGGGGAATCTGCTGCGGGGAATTGGCCTCGGCCAACTTCCGCAACTGCGAACCGGTCGCGTACAGATGCAGACGCATCTTGCGCTGCCGCAGCAATTCGCCAAACCAGTCGTATTCCGACGATGTGAGGAATTGCTGGGTCAGTCGTAAGCGATGCCCCCCGCCCAGATGCTGGGCCATGTCGGCATCGGCTCTGTTGCTGAAGCGATCGACAACGCTCATGCTCTGCGAGGTGTCGATGACGATGGCCAAATCCGGCCAACTTTCGCGGAGCATCACCAAACGGGCCTGGGGTAACAAGAATAGCAACGTCAATCCCAGCAAGGCACTGCGGAGGGCGATCAGCACCCACAAGCTGCGATCGGGCCGCCCAGACAATTCCCAGCGGTAGACGGCGATCGTTAGCATCAGGCTAGCACCGGCAAGTAAGATCACTGCCCAACGATCGCGAACCAGATGGCCGGTCAGGTAGGGGAGGAATTCCAATTCCATGCGGGTTTCTTCGCCGGGGGGAGCCTCGGGGATGTCCAACGCTTGCTGGACGCGGGCACGCACGGGATCGGCCAGAAAGCCGAGAAATCCCCCGGTCGCCCAGGCATGCCCCACGACCAGCAACAGTAAGACCACCCCCGCGATCGGCAGCCAAGCGAATCCCAACAGCCAACGACGCCCGCGCTCGGTCTTCGATACGTCGGTTTCCAGAACAGTCGCGGCACGGGCCGAGCCGAACTGCCACGCCAGCAGCATTTCCACCAGCAGAAGCACGGCGAAAGCCAACAGCAACCAACGAGCAATCGTCGGTCCACGAGGCAACGACACGCTGGTGAGTTCGTCGACGGTCGCTTCCCCGAGGTGAGTCCAAGGAGGCAAGCGATCGACGCTCTCGGCGAAACGCACCGATTCGAGCAACGGTGCGACCGAAGGACTATCGCGGCGCAGTGGCCGCAGGTCGCTTTCGCTGCCTTGGTCGGCCAATTGCGGCACGTTGACGGTGAACAACCGTGTGGGTTCGCCCGCGACTTGGGCCAGATACAAGCCGGTGCGTTCGGTGTCGGTCCAACGGAGCAAGCCGGACTCATTCTGAGCGATGATCTCGCGGTTTTCGCTCCGGCCGGTGGGTAAAGTCCAGCGGGCCGTCAAACCCACCCGAACCGCCGACAACGCCTCTTCCAGCGGTTCGCCGGTGCGTGCGTTTTGCAGAGTCATCGGTTGAGCGAGATAACGCAGCAATTGTTGCATGAAGGGCAGATAACTGGGCGAGGCGGGCCAACTGGTCCAATCGGCGTTGAAACTACTGGCAAACAGCACGACTCGGCCTCGGTAGCGGGGAGCCTCGATCATGGCCGGATCGAGTGTTTGCGTAGGATTCGCCGGCGCGTTGGGCTGCACCGGGAGGAACGAGAGGATCTTACGCACCTTCGCCCCGTTGGTGAGTTCCAGGCGGACGTAGCGTCGGAAACGGGCCAAAGCCAAACTGCCCCGCTCGCGATCGGTGCGAAATTCGCTCAATGGAGCCAGTTGGAATTGCTCCTCATCGGCGAACAACGTGAAATGCTCGTTGGTTTCCGCCGAACGCACTTCGAACAACCGCACCGGCAGCCATCGACTCGCCGGAGCATCGAACCAGCGATTGTAGGCTTTAAGGTCTTTGGCCGAGTTAGGACCGAAGCCAATGACCAGGCTTCCGCCGCGGCGTAGGAACATTTCCAACCGTTCAATTTCCGCGGGTCGCAATTGGCTGACAGCGACATCGCACAGAAACACCACCGAGAAGCGCGACAGATCGGCCAACAACGGATCGGCGAATTGGGCCACGCTGACGACCGTCGGTTCGGCGGGGCACAGGGCCGAGCGTTCGCCCAGCGGCAGAGGTTGCAACGCTTTACGGAGCCAATAGGCCGACTGCTGCAACGGGTCGGGAGCGAGTTTGCCGTTGACCAACAGCACTGGCACGGAATCGCGTACGGAAACGGCTAGGCGACGCACGTCGTCGATCGCTAAAGCATCGGGACGATCCGCAAGTTCAGCTTGGATCAGATAGTCGCCGGGTTTCGGCAGATGCACCGGCTTGAGCAGGAAATTCAGGGTGACGCTGCCATCGTCGGGCACTTCGACGACTCGGCTTTCAACGACGCCCCGGGGTTCGTCGGGTTTGCTGCCGTCCCAAGCGGCCTCGGCATCCAGCACCCGCAAACGCACCAGGATTTGTTTTCGTCCCGAACCGCCAAACTGCCGAACTACAACGGCGACGGGGGTTTCGGCATTGGCCAACGCCAGCGGTTCGCTGAGGCGCAGATCGGTGATGGCGTAATTGCTCAGCTCTTGCCGCGCGACATCGATGACGGAAACGACGGCTTGATTCTGGATCTGTTTCCATTTGTGCATCGGCGACGCGCTAAGCAGCGGCATGCCTTCGCCACTGGAGGGGGAAGCCCCCCCCGTCAGTATTGGAGGATCGGTGGGAAGGGCGATTTGGCTCCAAGTGCTACGTTGCCAGTCGGTGAAGATGCCGACATGCCGGCGAGCGAATTTGCCCAGAGGAGCACGGGTCAAGTCGAACACCAGTTGTAGCCCCCCCGACAGATCGGAGGTGCTTTCGCTGGGCCGTAAGGCACGGATTTCGTCGAGAACCTTTTGCCGATCTTCCGCTGGCCCGGGGATGAGCAACTGCGAGGGTGCCCCCAACAGCACGACGCTGAACGCATCCCCCGCGGCCGCCGAGGCGACCAGCGATTCGGCCTGTTGACGTAAGCGTTCAAAGCGGGTTTCGCCGTCTTCCTCGGCGCGTAGGCTGAAGGAGACATCGATCAGCAAGATGTGATGGGTCCGACCGAGGACGCGCTGCGTCTGTAGTCCGGCGGGAAACCAGCGTTGCCAAAGTTCCTCGGCCCAGGAAGTAACGCTGGCCATCGCCGTTACCAGCAGCAGCAACAACAGGATTCGGACAGTCAGCAAAAGCCACTGTTCGATCCGGCGTCGGCGTTGTTGCCGACGTTGGGCCGCCAACAGAAAACGCATGGCTGCCCAAGGATGAATGCGGTAGCGTTTTCGGCTCAGCAGGTGAATGACGATCGGTAGCGCTGCGACGGCAATCGCGACGGCCAACGCCGACCAGGGACTGACGAACAACCACGCAAACACAGGCCACATCGTCGGCGTTCCTTCAACGATCGAAAGAGGAGATGGTTCAGTCCATCGGATTGGCCCCACGGCCTATTCGGACGCACCGTGGAGCCTACGCAATCCGGCGACAGCAAGCCCGTCGCGGCATGCTTGGTCCAGGTCGCCTGCGCTGGGCGGGCAGCCTGGGGTGGAATTAGGCTTCCTTCTCCCGGGAGTGGAATTCGCGGTCGATCGCTTGCAAAAACTTCTCCCGCATCCGTTGGGCGATCGAACTGGGAAGGGCTTCCCGTTTCAGTTGACGCGTCAGCCGAATCGTCAGACGGTAGCTTTCCAGATAGTGCCCACAACACGAGCAACCGTGCGTATGTTGCTCGAATTCGTGCCGAATCTCGCTGGATAATTCGTCGTCCAGAAACGACTCGAGGAGATCGAGCCATTGCTGACAGTTCATAGGAGATGGTGTCATGGTTGCGGCTCCTCGAAATGGGGGGCCAAAGCGTCCCGCATCAGAGCGCGGGCGCGATGCAAACGGCTTTTGACGGCCGGAACGCTCAGCTGGAGCATTTGCGCGATCTCGGCGTTGGGAAGTTCCTCCACATCGGCCAAGATGTAAATATCGCGGTAGGTTTCGGGTAAATTGCGGATGGCTTTCTCAATCATTTCTCGTTGTTCCAGATTCAAAGCCACCTCTTCGGGACCGATCGACCATTTGCGAGCCGCCCGTAAAGGCGGGTGATTGCCGAAGTATTCCTCGGCTTCCGCGTCGATGCGTTGGCGATTGCGTTGAGCATTTTTTTCGCGGTGGGCCAAAGCCGCATTCACGGTGACTCGGTACAGCCAAGTCGGCAACGCCGCTTCGCCCCGAAACGTGTCGAGTTTGCGGACCACTTGCAGCAGCACTTCTTGGGTCACGTCTTCGGCATCTGCATCGTTGTCGAGCATCCGCCGCGCCAAATGATAGATCCGCGGCGCGTATTCCTCGAACACTTTTGCCGGCGTCAGCGGTGGTTCGTTGCGGTTCGACTCGCCTCGATGCGGCTCCCCACAGTCGGAATCCCCGCGGCTTGACTCGCCCTGATGCGGCATACCTCCATCGGCTTCGCCTCGGTTTGACTCGCCCTGATGCGGCACGACTCCGTCCGATTCGACCGACTGAGGAGGCATGGCCGGGTTGGGTACGAATCCAGCGGATTCGACCTGGTTCGACTCGTCCCGATGGGACGCGACCCAGTGGGACTCGCCCCGGCTAGATTCGACCGACTCCATAAGTTCTCCTCCAGGGGCGTTTCCAGTTCCGCCTTTGTTATCGTAGCATAACCGGAGTCGCTGCCCAACGATCCGCTTTTTTCTGACGGAGATTCTATGCGTCCGCAGGGGGTGTTGTTCGATTTCGACGGCACATTGGCCGACAGTTTCGACGCGATTATTGCTAGCACCAATCATGTGCGTCGGCATTTTGGCTATACCGAATTGCCCGGCGAACAAATCCGTCGGCTCGTCGGTTTGGGCTTGGCGCAACTGATGCGAGACGTTGTGCCGCAAGTCCTACCGGATGAAGCGATTGCGGTGTATCGATCGCACCATCCCACGGTGATGCAATCAGGGACGCGTCTGTTCCCCGGAGTGGCTGAGACGTTGGCCGAACTCCAGCGACGCGGCTATCGGTTGGCGGTGTGCAGCAACAAAGCGGTTGCCTTCACTCGGCAGTTGGTCCAGCATCTGGGAGTGGCCGACTATTTTCGCGAAGTCCTCGGCCCGGAAGAAGTCGGCGGGCAAGCTAAACCGCATCCAGCGATGCTCCAATTAGCGATGCAACGTCTGAACCTTCCCCCTACTGCTACGCTTTATGTGGGCGATATGATTGTCGACATTCAAACCGCCCGAGCGGCGGGCGTGCCGGTGTGGATCGTCACCACCGGCACCCAAGAACCGGCGTTGTTGCAAGCCCAGCAACCCGATCGTTTGTTAGCCAATTTGCCCGAGTTGCTCCATTGGTTGCCCTAAAACGATCGCCCCGGCCGATGCTACGCGGTGTGGCCGGGCGTTGGTGTTCCGTTGTCGCGAGCAGGGGAAGATTCTCCGCGGGATGGAGACACCACAGCGGGAAGCGGCGCGGCAGGGGGTTTGGTTTCCCTGGTCGCGAATGACTAGAATGACGATGGTATTGGTTGCATCTTTGCCCCTGCCGAGGATATCGACCGGTGACCGTGCATCATGATCGTCCTACAACCTTGCAGCAACTCCGTGAAAGCGGTTGGAAGTCCCGATCTGTCAAACAGGAAATCCGCGACAACTTCCTGAAAGCCTTGCAGACCGGTCAAGAACTCTTTCCCGGCATCGTTGGCTACGAAAATACCGTCATCCCCGAAATCAACATCGCGCTTCTAGCCGGGCACGACATGCTGTTTCTGGGGGAAAAGGGCCAAGCCAAAAGCCGATTGATGCGTACCTTGGTACGCTTCCTCGATGAGTGGGTGCCCTACCTCGACCTGCCGGGCTGTCCGGTACATGAAGATCCGTATCGGCCGATCACCCGACAGGGCAAGAGCGTCTTAGCAGAGAAACAGGAAGACCACATCCCCATTGCGTGGTGGCATCGCTCGGAACGCTACGCGGAACGTTTGGCTCCGGGGACGAAGTTTGCCGACATCATTGGCGAAATCGACCCGGCCAAATTGGCCGCGGGGTCGAGCATGTCCACCGAAGACGCGCTGCACTTCGGCCTGATTCCTCGTATGCATCGGGGCATCTTCGCCATGAACGAAGTCCCCGAATTGGACGAATTGATTCAGGTCGGCTTGTTCAACATCCTCGAAGAACGCGACGTGCAGATTCGCGGCTATCCGATCAAATTCGACCTCGATGTGTTGGTGCTGTTCAGTGCCAACCCCGCAACGTACAACCGCTCGGGCAAAGTGATTCCGCAATTGAAAGACCGCATCGGCTCGTTGATTCAGACCCATTATCCGTTAGAGCGGTCGTTGGGCATCGAGATCATGACTCAGGAAGCGGGCATCGATCTGGGGGGCGAATACCCCGTGGTGGTGCCGTACTTCATGCAGGAAATTATCGAACAGATCAGCATCTGCGCTCGCAAGTCGAAATATGTCGATCATGCTTCGGGGGTGTCGGCACGTTTTAGCATCGCCAATTATCGCACCATGGTAGCCAGTGCCCGGCATCGGGGAGTCCGCCTAAACGAGAAGCCTGCGGTCCCTCGTATTTCCGATTTGGGCCATCTGCCTACCTCCTCGCTAGGCAAGCTCGAATTGGATATGATGGGCAGTCATCAGATGAACGAAAAGCAGGTACTCGAAGCGATCATCGCGGACGCGATCAAAATTGTCTTCGAGGAATATGTGGACAAACATGGCCTCAACGAGATTGCCGACATCTTCAGCAAAGGCGTGAAGATCGAAGTCGGCGATATGCTCCCCTCGGCGGAGTATGCCAAACGGCTCAAGCGGGTGCCGAAAATCTGGGACAAAGCCTTCGAGGTCAACGCCAGCGAGAACGAAGCCGTGCGTGCTTCGTGCATCGAGTTCGTCTTGGCTGGGATGTGGGTCACCGATCGCATTTCGCGTGGCACCAAACATGGCCGAATCACCTACGAAACCTGAGTCGGGACAGAAGGGAGACGGCAGCGATGGCGAAAAAGAAGAAAATTCGCGTCGAACTGCGGAAAAATCGGTCGCAACCACCGCGTCCCAAGCAGTGGACCCGCGATTTTCAGGAACACGGCTTCCAAGACGAGGCGACCATTTCGGAAGAACGCGTCCGCAGCAAAGGAGAATTGTCTCGACATCGCACCATCATTCAGGAAGAACCCGACACTCCTACCGAACCAACGGAAGCAGGCGAATTGCCGACGACCGAGATGCCAGCCGTCCGCGAGCCGCAGTGCCAATTGGGCCGGGTCTTGCGCGTGCATGGGCTATTGTCGATCGTACAAGCCGACGATGGCACTATCTATCGCTGTGCCGTCCGCCGCTTGTTGAAAAACCTAGTCACCGACGAACGCAACATCGTGACCACTGGCGATCGCGTCTGGTTCCGCCCGGCATTGAATCATGAGGGGATGATAGAACGCATCGAACCCCGCAAAGGCGTTCTGACCCGCGCCTCCCGGCGACGCGAACACGTCTTGGTGGCCAACGTCGATCAACTGGTGATCGTCATGTCGTTGGTCGAACCGAGTCTGAAACCCCATCTGATCGATCGTTACCTCGCAGCAGCACAGAAGGGTGGGCTGTCGCCGATTTTGTGCTTGAACAAAGCGGATCTGGCCGACGAGATCGACTTGCAACCGTTGATTGGTTTTTACAGCCAATTGGGCGTGCCAACGGTGCTGACCTCGGCACGCACGGGGCGAGGCATCGATCGGCTACGCGAGTTGCTGCGGGACAAAGCGACGGTCTTTTCGGGGCAAAGCGGGGTCGGCAAATCGTCCTTGCTCAATGCCCTGCAACCGGGCTTGAGTCTCGCGGTGCGATCGGTTTCCGAGGTGAATCAGAAAGGCCGGCATACCACCACGACGGCGCAACTGATTCGCTTGGACTTCGGCGGCTGGGTCGTGGACACGCCGGGGGTGCGGCAATTGCAACTGTACGACATCATCCCCGAGGAGGTCGAAGGCTTCTTCCGCGAATTTCGGCCTTTTGTGCCGTTGTGTGGCTTCCCCGACTGCACTCATACGCACGAGAAACGCTGCGCCGTTAAACAAGCGGTGCGTCGGCGACTGATTAGTTTACGCCGCTATCACAGCTACATGGGCATGTTCACGGGAGTGACCGAGTGAGTCGACGGACGGCGATGGAATATCTCCGGCGACTTACGTCTGCCGGCTCGCCTAATTGCTGCGACTGCATCGATTCACAGCGTTTGCCCGTTTCTGCACCTTTTCCGCAACTTGCGCCGTGATGCCCCAGAAATGCCCCACTCGCGCTCGCGCCAATCGTCACGATGCGTCCAACCGCTGACACCCTCTCGAACCAACCTTTTTGCCGAAAATCACCTGCTTTTCCCAACTAGAAATCTCAGCTTCACTCCTCGAAATCGTGCATATTACCAGCGAAGACATGACCGGCTGCAATGAACGCGGTGGATGCGTCGTAGGTGAGCCGGTGTCGCTCCTCTCGATTCCGACTGGGAGAAGGCAACTATGAGCATGCTACGTCTGTGTAAAAAGATCCTGTGTGCCGCTGTGGCATTGTGTGTGCCGTCGCTGGCGCTTGCGGGGGATTCTTCCGGTTCCGCTCCGGCGTCCGCGCCTGCTTCCTGTGGTACCATCCGCGTTTGCGAAATGGTTCCCGTCCATGAAGTCGTTGATCGGATCACCTACAAGACCGAACAGCGCGTCGAGAACTACACGGTTTACAAGACCGAGTACGTCCAAGAGCAAAAGACCGCGACCTACACCACCTATCGCCACGAAACCTACACGGTCATGGAACCGCGAACCGTGTGCGTGAAGGTGCCGGTGATCGAAGAACGCGTCGAAATGGTTTCCAAGCTGGTACGCAAGCAAGTGACCGAGATGCGGACCAAGACGGTCGATCAAGGCCACTGGGAATGCCGAGAAGTTCCCAAGCTGTTGGGCAACTTGTTCAAAGATCCGTGCGATCCGTGCCCGGCGACCCGCATCAAGAAAGTCTGGGTTCCCTGCAAAGTGACGGTCTGCGAACCGGTCACCACCTGCAAGTGGGTGCGTGAGTGCGTCCCGGTGTGCAAGAAGGTCTGCACCTATCGCACCGAAACCCGAACCGAAATGGTGCCGGTGTGCAAGACCCGCTGCGTTCCTGAAGTGAAGACCTGCACCTACACGGTGTGCAAGCCAGTGTGCAAGCCCGTCGTTTGC
>CALEEC010000210.1 GCA_937949245.1 uncultured Gemmataceae bacterium
GGCTGTCGGGTCGGCGTCGAGGCGAGCCACTTGCTGATACAGCAGGGCCAAGCGTTCCTCTTTACGCCCCAGGTCGCGTAAGCAGGTCAGCCGAGTCAGCAAAAACGTCGCTTCGTTTGGGAACCGTTGCAAAACGCGGTCGATGGCTTCCAGCAGTTTGACGGGGTGCAGATCGTGTCGGCAGAAGGCCGCTTCCAATTGCCAACGCAGGCGATGGTCGGGAAACTGCGTCCGCATCGTCTCGAGGGCCAGCAGCGCTTCCTCGCGGCGAAAAGCGCGGAAAGCGCATTGGGCACGATACACCTGATCGTATAGCGGCGCTTCGGGGAAGTCGATGCCGTCGAGCAGCGCTGCTTTCTCTTGCGGAACCAGCACCAAGCAGCGCGGGCCAAACGCGGCATAGCGTTCGAGCAGACCTTGGACCACCCCTTCGGTGGGTCGTACTTCCCAAGGTTGCCGGAAGAAGATCGATTCCCGGATGCGATCAGCACCGATCACCAAATGCGTATGCGTGTAACCAGCATCGGTGAACGAAATCAAGAACGGCACGCCGCGTTCCAGCAGAGCCAAAGCCGTTTCGAGGTTCAGGGTGAATTCGACAGTGCGATAGCCGTGAGCGTCGGCCCATTTCCGTTCGGCGCAATCGGGCAGACCATCGTAGCTGGGCAATTCCTTAAGTTGGACCGCGATTTCGCCCCGTCCCCAGAAGCGATGCAAGGCTTGCAGTAAGCCGGCCAAGGGGGGCGGCTGGGGGGGCGAGGTCGTGGCGAGCGGACGCAAGGCCGGCGCGTGGGGAAGCTCGACGGGGACCATAACCGGTCCGCAGCGTGGGGGCGTCGGCAGTTGGGCCGCGGCTTGCAATCGGCGGGCGAAGTCGGCGTAAAGCCCCTCTCCTGCTTGGGCCGCGGCTTGGGCGGCCGGGCCGAGTTCGCCCAGAAAGTAGGCCACGTCCGCACGCCGGGCCTGGAGCCATTGTTGTATTTCCGGTTCGGCCAAAACGGCGGTCTGAGCGTAACGCTCGTAGGTGTGTCGGGCATCGGTGTAGTGGCCCAATTCGAGCTGCAACGCTCCTAGTTGTGCCAAGACGATGCTCGATTGCAGTCGGTCGGCCCCTTGACGCAGCAACTCTAGCGCTTCGCGGGATTTGCCGAATTGCTGCAACAGATGGGCCGTCGCTTGCACCCCGGGACGAAACCAAGGCACCAGTTCCATCGACCGCTGAGCAGCTGCCAACGCTTCGTCCCAGCGTTCGGCCGCTTCGTAGACCGAGGAACGCTCGATGCACAGCCAAGGACGTTCCGCGGCGATCGCTTCGGCGCGTTGTAACAACCGCTCGGCTCGGTCAAAGTCGCGGAATCGGCTGGCGACAAAGGCTTGCAGGGCAAACCAGTCGGCACGCACTTCAGGAGCGGCATCGTCCCATTCGGAATCGGGGTGCCGACGGAAAAATTCCCAACAGGCCAACGGGCCGCGACGCTCGAACAGATAGCGGGCGTGGTAGTAGATCACTTCCGGGTGCGTCGGATGATCGCGGTAGGCGCGCAGATGCAGCCAACGGCCCAAGCGCGGCCCGCCGAGCTGGACGGCCAGACGCCCGCCCAACAAACGCGCAGCGGGGTTTTTCCATTCTTTCAACGGGCCGAGCGTGCGAGCGAATTCATACGCGGCCAGGTACTGACCTTGGCCGTAAAGTTCGCGAATTCGTGCCAGGTCGGCGGAAGCGATGTCCATGTGGTGCCTTTGTTGCGCGATGGGCTACTGGGGCCAATCACTACCCTAATCCATTCATCCATGCGGCTTATTCTTCGGGTTTCGGAGCCGCTTCGGCTAGAGGGCCAAGCAAGCCGATCAACGTGCCTAATTGTCCTAACCGCATGCCGTAGCGATCGAGAAATTCGCCTAGGACAAATTCGTTGTCCAACCCATCTTGTTCATGGGTTTCCACCAACTCCGTCAGATTTTCGATCATGTGGAGATACGACTGTTCGAGCTTGGGCAGGATCTGTTTGCAGGCCGTCGGCAGTTGGGGAAATTCCTTCTGCCAGCGTTGCCAGAAGACACGCCAACGTGCGACCGAATCTTGCATGGCCAATTGATGCCGTTGCAGTTGCAGTTGTTCGCGTTGCAATTCGACGAGTTGACGCAGCAGTGCCGTCGCTTCGCCTAATTGCGCTGTGGCAAAGCTCTCCGGGGCACTTGGGCTTTGGGGAGGAGCGACTTCAAACTGAAAATGCATACGTGGGGTTCCCCGTACCTTACCTGCATGGCGAAGGAGTCTGATCGTTGCCATTATATAGCAAGCAGGCGGCAATCGCCAAAGAGACGGCCCCAGAAATGAAAGAAGCCCGTGCTCCGGGGAGAGCACGGGCGGTGAATGGCATGGGGGATAGGGAGTTCGGCGGGAGATTGAAAGGGGGAGAAATCGCGGATCGAAGGTCTTCCGGGGGGGAAACCCGGTGGCAATTGCCGGGGAAAGCAACTTGCCGGGGGGCGATCCGTCTTTTCCGACACTCGCTTCGGGGGAAACTTGGGTCGGAGTCGAGTCGGCTTGCAGGGTCGTTTCCGTCTCGACACTGCGATTTAGTGCAATCGCCGTGCCAACTCGGTTTTTCCCACCGATTCATCGACGGCCAAACCGGTAAGAATACCCTCGCATGATGACTGTAACCCTTTGTTATGCAAAGGGATCAGTTTTTGACGCTTGCCTACGAATTTGCCTGAAACCGGGAACGGCTGCCTCGGGGTTTCCCCGCGGCAGCCTGGTAAAAATTGCAACAGTTGCAGTAATTGTAATCTTTGCAGCGAGGGGAGGGGCTATCCTCGACACGAGGGGGAAGAAAAAATTACAATCGGCTCAACCAACCAGTGTCCCGGGGCGATACTCTCCGCGATGATGGATCTCCGGCGGAGTCAACCCTAGTTTGTCCAGAGCAGACAAATCGGAAAATTCGATACCAATCACATGATGGGTATCGACAATGTAGACTGTGTGCCGAATTTGCTCTTCGCCGGTTTGCTGTTTGGTCCGGTTCTGTTGGACGATCACCAAGGTGTTTTCTTTGGGAATCAGGCAGACGGCGTCGGCTTGGATACGACCGCTGACCAAGCGGGGGGCGTACATTTTGACCCCGCCACTGACGATGCTATCCGGGCCGCTGATCGAAACGATCGCGTCGGCGTCGACGATAATGGTACATGGGCCGTGCCAGGCTTGCGTGGTGCCGAAAAAACGGGTCAGTAAACCAGAGTCCATTGTAAAGGCTCCTGAAGTGGGCCGCGGATACGCACTCGATCGTTTACGCTAACATAGAACCAAAACGGTGGTCAAACAGGGACTGGCTTTTTCCGCGAAATTCGCAGACAGCACGGAGGAAGAAGGTATGGCGTTTCAGAAGGTCGCGTTGCGGTCGCAGTTGAGCGAAAATGTCGGGCACCTAATCGAATGCCACGGCAAAAAAATCGCGTTGTTTTGGACGGGCACGCATTGTTTCGCTCTCGATGACTTGTGTCCGCATCGCGGGGCACCGCTGCACGAGGGGGAGTGCGATGGGCAAACCGTCACTTGTCCATGGCACAATGCCGCGTTTGATCTCGCAACGGGGCAACATCTCAGTCCCCCGGCCAAGTCGGGAGTGCGGAGCTATCCAGTCCAAATCATCGAGGACGAAATCCATCTCGACCTCGAGGGCTGATCCACGTCTCGGGAACGAAGTCTATCGCGATCTCCAGGGCGGATCGGTGCCGCGAAAAACTGCACACTTCCGAAGGCAATCCGCGAGGCAACTCCTAGAATGAATCAGGAGACACCTTGTTTGCGGGGCCTGGCAGCGATGATTCAGCTATCGATCAACAACGAATGGCGTTCCTTTCCCCAAGCGCCGACCATCGCGGAACTGCTGCGTCAATTGGGGCACGATCCGCGTAAAGTCGCCGTCGAGGTCAATCAAGTGGTCGTGCGTCGCGCTGAGCACGAAACCCATCGTTT
Organism: uncultured Gemmataceae bacterium; assembly: GCA_937949245.1. GTDB lineage: Bacteria > Planctomycetota > Planctomycetia > Gemmatales > Gemmataceae > CALEEC01. The sequence goes on from CALEEC010000210.1 coordinate 3,986, forward strand.
GCAGCCGGGCGATCGCGTCGAGATTGTCACGCTCGTCGGCGGAGGGGCGGATACCCCCACCGTGCCGGTCGATGCGCCTTTGGTCGTCGGCAAATTCACTTTCCGCAGCCGACTATTCACCGGCACCGGCAAATATCCGACCTACGACCTGATGCGCCAAGCGTTGGCGGCCAGCGGTTGCGAAGTCACGACCGTGGCGGTACGCCGCGAACGCCTGGTCGATCACGAAGGACGCAATCTGCTGGATTATCTCGACCTCAAGCAGTACACGATTTTGCCCAACACGGCCGGTTGCTTCAATGCCGACGATGCCATCCGGCACGCGCGGCTGGCGCGTGAACTGCTGACCAACCTCGAAAATCCGGGGGCCGACTGGGTCAAACTCGAGTGCCTGGCCGATCGCAAGACGCTGCTGCCCGATCCGATCGACACCTTAAAAGCCACCGAAGTGTTGATCCGTGAGGGTTTTCAAGTGCTGGTCTACACTTCGGACGATCCCGCCTTGGCCAAGCGGCTCAAGCAGGCCGGCGCGACCTGTGTGATGCCCGCGGGCAGTCCGATCGGCAGCGGCCAAGGTATTCTTAATCGCAACAATCTGCAAATCATCTTGGAATATCTCAAGGAAGACGATCCGAACTATCCGGTGATTGTCGATGCCGGGGTCGGCACGGCCAGCGATGTGGCGATCGCGATGGAATTGGGCTGCGATGGCGTGCTGTTGAACACCGCGATTGCTGCGGCAAAAGATCCGGTGCGGATGGCTTGGGCCATGCGTTACGCTTGCGAAGCGGGACGATGGGCCTACTTGGCCGGGCGGATTCCCAAGAAATTATACGCCTCGGCCTCTAGTCCGTGGGAAGGGCAGATCGCTTCGAGCCGCTAATCGAACTGTCGAAGCGCAGTCGGCACAGCGCTGGCCGAGTTTTTCACGGCGGGCGGAAGCTCGCCACTCAGGAAAGGCGTGTTTTTGCTTCCGAGCGGCGGGCGTCATCCCGCCGTGCTATCGCGGCAGCGGCATCACCAATGAGCGATCGGTCCGGAAGGGACGGCGATGTTCGCGTCGGTGTCCAGTTCGGCCCAGTGGCTCGGGGGGCCTTGGGCGCGGAGTCGGTCGGCCACGCGGCGCAGCGTCTGGGCCGAGTCGAGCATCACCAGGATTTGCTGAATCTCCTTGCCGGCACGCAGTGCCCGGGTGTACCACGTCGCAATTTTGCGGAATTGCAAGCAAGCCATTCGCTCACCACGCCAATCGACCAAGCGTTGGAAATGGCGTTGCATGAAGTCGATCCGCTCGAAGTAAGTGCCGCACGGTCCCGGATCGCCCGACTCGACCCAGCGGCCTAGTTGACGGAAGATCCAGGGATTGGCCAAGGCACCTCGACCAATCGCGATAGCGGCACAGCCGGTTTCGCGGAACATCCGCTCGGCATCGGCAATAGTACGGACATCGCCGTTACCGATTACCGGAATGCGTTCGACCGTTTCGACCACTTCGCGGATGCCGTCCAGATCGACCGTGCCGCTGAAGCCTTGTTCGCGGGTTCGGCCATGAATAGTGACGGCAGCTACCCCCACTTGCTCAAAGGCACGAGCGAAATACGGCGAGGTACGATTCGCGGTATCCCACCCCAGCCGCATTTTCACGGTGATGGGAATGTGGACCGA
>CALEEC010000211.1 GCA_937949245.1 uncultured Gemmataceae bacterium
CCCCCAGCCCCCCCGGAGCCGCCACGCGACCTGGACGTGGCCGCGGTTATGCGCAACGAGATCCGTACTCGCTTTCCCCAGATTGCAGACCGGACCGACGTTGTTCGCATTGGGAACGCTTGGTTGATTGGCCTGCGGATCGCCGACTGGCCAGTCCTGCGACTCGGACCCGTCAGCCCGACGACTGAGGAAAAAGCCCGTCGGGCGGTCGGCGAGCTGTTCTCCGCAGAAGCCGTCATAGCTGCGGCCCGGACCCAATGGCAGGGCGACGGTCGCGGCATCAACCACCCCGTCTTCGGTCTGGTGCGCCCCACTATCACTCGGTGGGTACCGCAGGACGGTGAGGTCGAAATACAATGTCAGGCCCCGCTGTGGGACGAGTACAACCGCAAAGCTGAGCTGGAAAAACAGTTGTTCCTGATCTGGTCTGATGTCTACCGCCTGGCAGACGGGATCTGGCGGCGACTCGAGGACGAAGCCATTCGTCAAGCCGAAAAGAACATCCACCAATTGCTGCGCCAGATCAGCATCGCCGCGAGCCAAGCCTTCGGCAATCCTATTATGGACCTCCAACCGGATCCCGACGAGGCGACCGATCGGTTTGTCCGCCTATCGCCGCCTTCTGTGCGGTTGAAGGCCCGGGTTCAGATTCCCTTGCGGGTCAGCCTCTGGAAAGGACAACGCGGTGACCCGCCCGTTAGGCAGGGCATGTTTGAGGTCGAGGTACGGGGCATTACCCTCAGCTTCGGCGGCCTGGAAGTTCCCGAAGACGTCCAGGTGGTCTACCAGAGAACCTTCGTTACTCCGTTCTCGTTCGCCTTGTCCGACCTGCGGTTCGGTCTCAGGCGAACGCCACAAGATTACCTAATCTACTTTGGGGCCAAGATCACGCCGCCCCCGCTGATGGGTGTGCCCGCCGGCCCTGTCACGTCGAACGCCTACGGTCTCGGCCCAGTCGCCAACTTGCGATCGGATAACCCTGGGTTGCACCTGAACTATCTAGACGTGGAGGGATCGGCCCGACTGAACGCCCCGGAGCTCCGCCTGCGAAGCTATATGTCGCTGCTGGAAAAGTACAACGTGGCCCAGGGGCAGATGACCCTGACCCTGCCTGGTGGCCACATCCCGCCGCCGGAACCTCAAGAGCACGAAACCTACCTTCGGTCACGGCCGCAGCCGAAGGATCCGGACTCCGAACCAATCCAACTTCCGGACGAAGACGAGCCGTTGCCGACTTGCGGGAATGTCGGCGGACCGGTCTCCGGGTCGTCGACCTGGTCCCGCTCGACGAACCGCTCAATGACCCTAAGCCGCCCCAGATCGCGTTCAAGTACTTCCGCGATCAGCGAGCGGCGCTTCAGGCCCGCCGCGGTGAAGGGGTAACGAACCTGCTGGACGGATTGATTCTTACCAAAAACGAACTCGGCCTCAACCACGTTGGCCGGGTCCGAGGCTACAAGGTTGATGACAACGGCAAGCCGGTCGGTTTTGAAGACCGGGACGACGCCTATAAATGCTCGTATGCCTTGTGGCCAGAGGTGAAAACCGATCCCAAGACTGGTGAGACGCGGTGCGTCCGGCGACGACTCGAGGCCGCACACCTGGCCGCGGAGTTGGTGTGGCGGTTGGCGATCCCAGAGGCTGAACTCAAGGGGGGGGCACTTCGGTCCCCGCGGGTTGGTCCTCGCGACGTCCACCACGTTGTGGGTCGTGCCTTCGCAAGACGTCAACGCCCGTCCTGCGGGCGGCAGCGGTATCTGGTTCGTAACTTGGGACCGGCTGAAGGACTGGCCATCGCCGACCGTGACCCACCTGCCGCCAGAATGGAACAGTTCTGAGCGGCGCGCCGCGTGGGTCAAGGATCCCGAACCGCTTGTACGGGCCGCCCTCAGCGACTGGGAGGCCGAACGGACCGGACGCGTTCCAGGGGTTGCCCCCGCAGTGGCCTCCCGCCGCGACCAAGCCAACCGTTGGGCCGCCGACCCTCTCGGTTTGCTCATCGGCTTGGGCAAGGAATGGACGGGTCGAAATTAAGAAGCGGGAAAATGACACGATGAGCGCGAATCGACAATTCGAATCATTTGTCGACCTTCTACGAATGTTCTTTCAGACTATGGTTACCAAATTAATCTACTGGAGTATCCGAGTCCTTATCTCAGGCGGCTTCTATCCCCAGCGGTTGTTTCAAAGCGGGGTGTTCGGTCCGCTGACGTGGGTTGTCGCGCTGGGCCTGACGTGGATTGGCTATGCCTGCTTCAACCGCTGGACCACGGAAGAGGTCGAGGCCGCCTTCGCCATCGGTTTGGTAGAGGAGTTCCGGGACACGACCAGTGCGCTCGAGGCCGCCGATCGGGCTGTCGAACGTGGTTGGGCCGACCGCAAACTCTACGGCTGGCTGCGGGAGGTGCTGCGACCGCCCGGCAACCACTTCCCGGCTTGTGAGCAGGTCGTCGAGTTGTTCGCGGCACCTGGTCCCCAGGCCCCGACACCGGAGGATCGTCGCCAACTGCTTCACCAGATGGTAACTGGCGATTGCCGGCCGGCTTGGCTTGCCAACCTGTTACTCCCCCCGGATGTGATCCCGGCTTGGACCCGGGACGGACTGCCCCTCTCAATCGATGCTCCGGTCGGAGCGGATGTCTATTATGCCCAAGCGACTTTAGGCCGCGGCATCTGGTTGAAGACGATCGATGCTGCCGGATCCGCCCTCGCCGAAGACAAAAAACAGTTTGTCCGCCGTTACGTCGATAGCTTTATTGAACTGATCAAACCCTCTCTGCGATGGATACATCGGCTCAATGGGGGGATCCAATGGCTCACGATCCTGTTGACTTGCCTCCTGGTAGTTGCGGGTGTGCGCCGGGGATTCATGGTGATCGTACTCGCAGGCTCGGCCCTTCGGGCACAGGCGGAGGTCCGTCAGACCGGACGGTGCGACGCTGACAAAGTCCGGCCCAGATCCAGTGAGGTGGCGGAGCTGGTCCGGCATCTGAATGACTCTGGCCCGGCCGGCCTTCGCCCCGTCCGGGCCGCTGAAGAACTGCGGCAAAAGGCTGCGGCGGCCGACCGGGCGTCTACGGCTTGTACATGAATGAATCTTTTAGCGGCTATTCCCACCTAAGGATTCATCGGTACCGTTTATGGTATTGGCGAGGCCATCTTGCACGTCGACGGGCTTTTCATCGCCTTGGACAAGGCTCGCGCTCTAGGACGAATAACCGAACAACTCGGGTTTGCTTTCGATACGACTCTCGTTGCTCTGGTCTGCTCGACCATAGTAGCTACCGGTCTCGCTCTCGTCCGACTTGCCGAACAACGCGTTCTGAGCCACTGGGCAACCCTCCTCAACACCATCCAGTAGGGGAAAGCGTAATGACTGCCGAGAAACCCGACGTCGTCAGCCTCTCGTTCGTGGACGTTCTCGCTAATGGGTTTGCCAACATAGTCACGCTGTTCCTGATCATGGCGATACTACAGCAAGGTCTAGAGCTGACTGAACGGTCGGCCGTCCGCCCTAATCGAGCGCCCCTGCGTGTAGGCCAGCCAGACGGACAGCGCAGACCCCCAGAGAAGGATCCGTTTGTGATCCTGGTCACCAGCAATGATGATCAGCCCTTGCGGGCTGAGAACGCGGATTACCGCTGGGAATATCCGAAGGAGTTGGCAGGGCGACCAAACGGTGGCGAGCGCTTTGCCTCCCTGTTTCTGCCTCGGCCACCGGCCGACCAAACTGTCTTTTGAGTGGGCTTCGCGTCGGGGCCCAGGTCGTCGTGCGGCTCTGGTCCCAAGGAACTGAGCGGTCGCCGCAGATCAGCACTGTCAAGCCAGGGGGGCGGCTCGTTCTCTGCCCGGAATCATCAAGGATACTACGTCCGTGAATCGTGGTCCAGTTACCTATCTAGCGTTCCTAGACCTGATGAGTTGTGGCCTTGGTGGAACGCTACTACTGCTATTGATTAATGACTACGGCCCGGCCTGCGGTCGAGAAACTCCATCAGTCCAACACCTTTATCGTCGTGCGTTTCGCGCATGAAGATGGTCCGCGGCCCGAAGTGCGGCTCGAATGTCGGCCGCCGGGACAAGCCGAGTGGGTCCGCCTGGACCGTCTAATCGGCGACCAGTTACGTCCCGAGACGAGGCGGGCGGTAGCCCAGAAGGTGTTTGTGTTCACTGCTTCGGCAGAGCCAGCGGGCGGCGGAGACTCGTTCGCTCTGATCTACGATCCGCAGCCAGGCGACTGGGAGTTTCGTGTGTACCTAGTCGGCTTTCCTTTGGACAGGCCACCTGCGCCTGTTCGGTTTCGTCTCGAGGCTGAAGGCGAGGGCGTCGAAATCCGAAAGCCAGTTGAGTTAGCCAAACCAGTCTGGCCAGGAGCGTACACGTCAGTCTTCCGAGTCTTAATATCTGATACAACAGCAAAATAACCTGTTTTCTACAATGATCCTTTAAATCGATCCTCGCCTTGTCGTGTTGCTATTCTCTTTTCATAATCATCATTGCAGTTAGTGCTTGGAGATTGATAGCAAACTTCTTTTGTATAGATTCATGAGTCTTATCGGCGATTGCTCGTTGATCGCAAACAGCTAAGGAGATTTGTCGCATCCTGCTAATCGCCGCTAGAGCGTTTTCGAGGTTACTGCATCGCCCAGAATGCAGCGGATCGTCTGCAGAAAATAACACCATCGGGGATCGTGACTGCTACACCAAACTCGAAATTCCTCTAGTCCTCCGGTGACAGGCAAAATTCGGGCAGCGGAGGGGCTTTTCCGTTCGATTCGGAGGTGGCAGCCGGCGGGTCGTTTACCGGTGCGGCAGTCGGTAGTGGGCTGAGCAGAGCGGTCAACAACTGCTCCACCCGAAACGGTTTGTAAATCACCGATCGCAAACCGTCCATTCGGGCTTTGACAATCGCATGCCCCGAGTCGTAGCCGAAACCACTCATGAGGATCAGCCGACTTTTCGGTTGCGCTTGCTTCAGCCGACGGTAAGTTTCGTAGCCCCCCAAATCCGGCAGGCGAATGTCGGAAATGATGGCGTCGTATTCCCCCGTGTCGGCCAAGGCGATCCCTTCCATGGCCGTGGCCGCGGTTTCGACCTGGCAACCGAACTTTTCCAAAATGCTGTGGGCCGATCGACGGATGCGTTCCTCGTTGTCGATGACCAAAATCCTCGCGCCTTTCAGAAGTTCGGTCTGCAGGCCGTTGACAGTCGGCGGAGTGTGGAGGGTGGCAATTTCGTCGCCCACCTTTTGGATGCTCTTCTTGATCAGTCGGGCGTTGGTGATAATCCGTTGCAACGAAGCAATCCAAGCCGGATCGGTCGAGGGATTGCCCTTGAATTGCACGAGCAAACTGCCGGCCAGGGCCAACAATTCGTCGGCCGGGAGGGCTACCTCGCGGTTGATCGCTTCAATTGATTGGATCACCGTACAATTTTGCTGAGCATCGAGCAGTTGCAGGGTCCGCAGGGCTTGGGCCACGTCGCGGCAGAAAATCTCGGCGAATTGCAAGTCTTCTGGGCCAAAGGCGTTCGGACGCGGACTTTCGACATTGAAGGTGCCGACCACCTCTTCATTGTACAACAGGGGCACGGTCATCGAACTGCGAGCACCAGCGACCCCTTCGATGTACAGCGGATCGGTCGTCGTATCCGGGCAAAGATAACTGCGGCCGGTCGAGGCCACATAGCCCGTCACGCCATTGTCTTGCAACCGAGCGTACAAGACGCGTTGCGCCGCTTCCGGGTTCATCCCTTCTTCGAGCAACAGGTGCAATTCGCCGGTTTTTGGGTCGAGTTTGCGAATTTCGATTACATCGTAGCACAACAGATCGTGAATGATGCGGCGGAGATTGTGCTTCAGTAGTTCGACCCGTTCTTGGACGTTCATTTCGGCGAGGTGTTGCGGATCAAACGGTGCCAATTCTCGGCCGGCCTGATGCAACGCCTCCAACTTTTGCCGACGTAGTTCATCGTGGGTGACATCGCGGCACAGCAATACTGCGGTTGGCTCGGCGATGTCGGGGGTGCCGTCGAGGGGAACTATGCTCAGTTCCAAAAACACATGAGCTGGCGATTCCAGACGGCATTGGAACGGTTCTCCGGTCTGGATCGCTCGTTGGATGTTGGTCAGCAGGTCGTTACGGTCTTCCGGCACGAGCGATTCGGTCAGTAGCCTACCTGTCGGGGCGGTGCGGCAAAGCGATTCCAAACCGGGATTGGCCCACACCACCCGTGCCGTCGCATCGAGCAAAGCCACTCCTTTGCCCAGTACCGCCAGGATGTGTTCGTCGCGTTGGATTCGATCGAAACAATGGGGCAAATCGAGTTGGGCAGGGTGAGCAATTAGCAAGGAAAAAGATTCATTGCGCAGTCGTGTGATCGCATCCGCAAGGTCATCGGCTACGACCAGATTTGCCAATTCGGGGCGCAGCCCGATCCCGGCAGCGAAATCGAGGACTCCGCGAAGGATCAGAATTCGGTGTTGTTCGGCCACGGCCGTGCGCCCTTCGGTAGGTCGGAAGAGGTATTTGTAGTTATCCTCTTCCAGAATCGTCTTGTCAACACGTTACTAACCAATTCTATTCTAGCTGTTACCGCATGGTGGCAATGTGGGGGGCTTCCGTCTTCATGGATCACGCGAAAGTCTTTCAAGAAGGCGGTTTACGATTCCTGGAATTCCAAGTGGAGCCGCACCAAACGTTCAACTTGTGTCAGACGATTGCGCCAATCGCCCCAGGCTTCCGTCAGGCGATTCAAATCACGATCGAGGTCGGTAATACGTTCCATGGTGGCAGCAATCTGCGTTTGCTCGTGATTCCAGCGTTCCTGCACGCGATCGAGCGACGGTTGCCAGATCGTTGCCGCGACGGCTGGGGGCCAGTGGGCATCGAGTTGCTCCAAGGCAACTTCCCGCGGGCCACACTGCGACAGCGTCGTGGCGATCCGTTCGCGAATTTGATCCAGTGCTTCATAAGCGATCGCGTGAGTGGACATCCGCTTGATCCTCGAAACTCGATCCACGGTTCGAGCGTCAGCGACCGCTTATAACAATCGCAAGGGAATTCGGGCAGATCAATTTGCTCGGCAATTTCTTTGGGGGGACGATACACGACGATGCTTCTAACACGGAACGACGCAAGGCGATGCTTCTTGCTTGGAGATGACACGCGACGATGCGTCTTTCAGCTTATCCAACGTGGTTCGGTATTTTTTCTTGACAAATGGGTTCCCTCTGAAAAAATAATGAAAGCCTACCTGAAATTTTCGTTCGATGATCCCACCTAACTTTCTTTTCCGATGAGGGAGTTGGTGCAATGCTAAGGCGTCTTTTGCTCCTCATGGTGTGGACAGCCTGTGGATGGCTTGGTCGCCCTAGCGGTGCAACAGCCGAGGAAAAGGTCGATTATCTGAAGCAAATCAAACCGTTGTTAGCCGAACGCTGTGTCGCTTGTCATGGTTCCTTGAAGCAAAAAGGGGGACTGCGACTAGACACCGCGGCGCTGACCATCCGGGGCGGTAAGAATGGGCCGGCCATTCGGCCCGGCGATCCGATGGGGAGCCTGTTGCTGGAACGCGTGACCGCGACCGAGGAAGCCGAGCGGATGCCTCCCGAAGGCGAACCATTAACCGCCGAGCAGATCGCGACGATCCGGCGTTGGATCGAGCAAAAGGCCCCCGCGCCAGCCGATGAAACCCCCGAGGCGGACCCCCGCGACCATTGGGCGTTTCTTCCCCGTACCCGGCCAGCAATTCCGAAATTGAACCATCCTGACTGGGCCAAAAATCCCATCGATGCTTTCATCGGCCAGATGCACGAAAAGCGAGGGTTGACCCCCCAAGTCGAAGCGCCGCGAGAGTTGCTGGTACGTCGGTTATATCTCGATCTGCTTGGGGTGCCTCCGAATTTGGAAGAATGGAAAGCGATTCAAGCCGATACCCGCCCCGATTGGTATGAACGGTTGGTCGATCGCCTGTTGGAGGATCCCCGGCACGGCGAACGCTGGGCGCGACATTGGATGGACATTTGGCGGTATTCCGATTGGTGGGGCTTGGGCGATCAGCATCGCAACAGCCAGAAGCACATCTGGCATTGGCGTGATTGGATCATCGAATCGCTCAACGCCGATCTCTCGTATGCTGAGATGGTGCGGCTGATGCTCGCCGCAGATGAGATTGCCCCCAACGATCTGGGCAAACTCCGCGCCACCGGTTTTCTGGCCCGCAACTTCTTCCTGTTCAATCGTCAGCCTTGGATGGAAGAAACGGTGGAGCATGTCAGCAAAGCCCTGCTCGGCTTAACCATGAATTGCGTGAAGTGCCACGACCACAAGTACGACCCGTTCCCGCAGGAAGATTTTTATCGGATGCGGGCTTTCTTCGAACCACTACAAACGCGCCTCGAGATGCTGCCGGGAGAAACGGACTTCGCACGCAACGGCATTCCGCGCGTCTACGACGGTATGCCTCAGGAACCGACCTACCGTTTCGAGCGGGGCGAAGAAAAGAAGCCGGACAAATCGAAAGTCATCCCCCCCGGCGTCCCCGACATATTGGCGTTCAAGCCACTGCATATCCAAGAAATTCGCCTGCCAATCGAAGCCGTGCAGCCGGAACGCCGGGCTTGGGTGATCGAGAACCATCGGCAAGTCGCACGACAGCAAGTAGCGACGGCCGAGGCGAATTTGGCTAAACTCCCGCAAACGGCCAGCGGCCGCGACCGTCAATTGGCTGAACTGGCCGTGCAACTGGCCCGACTGGAACAGCAACGCACCGACGCGATTGCCGCTGCGATGCAAGCGACTTGGGCTAAGCTCGATGCGGGGAAGACGCCCCCGGCAGAACTGGTACAGGCCGAACGGGCCAAGATCGAGGCAATCGTGAAACTCGAGCGGCAGATCGCCGTCAGCAAGGCCCGGCGAGCCGTGATCGAGGTCGAATCCCGTATCGACAAGTTACCGGCGGATAAAAAATCGTCGCTAGACGCCGAGTTGACCAAGGCGAAAACTGCCCTGCAAAACGCGGAGAAAGCGGTGGACACCCCCATCCCCGCGAATGCCACCTACACCCCGTTCGAGGGAGCACGTTGGACGGCGACGCGGTTCCGTCATTCCGGCAGTGACGATCCGAAAATGCCCTTCCCCGCGATCAGCACCGGCCGGCGGACTGCCCTAGCCGATTGGATGACCGATCCTCGGCATCCGCTGACCGCGCGCGTGGCAGTCAATCACCTGTGGAATCGACACTTCGGCACGCCGTTGGTGGCGACTGTCTTTGAGTTTGGCCGAAAGGGAAGTCCGCCGACGCACCCCGAATTGTTGGATTGGCTCGCTTCCGAATTCGTTGATTCCGGTTGGTCGATGAAGCATATCCACCGCCTGATCGTGACCTCGGCCACTTATCGGCTCAGTTCGTCGCAAGCCAACCGCGAGGCCAACATCGCGAAAGATCCCGACAATCGTTGGTGGTGGAGACGCAATCCGATTCGCGTCGAGTCGCAAGTCGTCCGCGATATGCTGTTGGCTTTGGGAGGAACCTTGGATACGACCATCGGCGGTCCGCCGGTCTTGGCGGCACAGCAAGCCAACTCCACGCGGCGCAGCATCTACTTCTTCCATTCTAACAACGAACGCAATCTGTTCCTGACGACTTTTGACGAAGCCACCGTCAATGAGTGCTACCGTCGTGAGCAGAGCATCGTGCCGCAGCAGGCGTTGGCCTTGACCA
>CALEEC010000212.1 GCA_937949245.1 uncultured Gemmataceae bacterium
TCATCGAGATACGAGCGTTTCAGCACCGGCAAAGCGCTGCCCAAGGGATTACGCATCGCGGTCACGTTGCCAGTGACGGCGCAATCGCCGAAAGCGATCAGCACTTTGGAGCATTCGCGGGCTTTTTTCAGCAGTTCGAGATTGTCCACGTTGGCCACGGCACCTTCGATCAAGGTGGCATCGACGTTGGCGGGAAACTCTTTGACATCAATCAAGGGCGAAAAGACCAGATCGCCCAATTCGGCCAGATCGAACAGGTGATCGTCCATGTCCAGAAAGGACATGTGACACCCGGAACAGCCCCCTAACCAGATTGTCGCAAAGCGTGGCTTGGCCTGTGTCGACGTAGGGGAATTAGTGCTCATGGCGTCGCCCTCGTGCATGTTGCAGAATGCGTAAAAATTCCGGCCGTTTGATCATGCCCCCCGCGGTGGCATGTTTGTCGAACAGTGCCCCCGTGGGGCAGACCTGCACACATTTGCCACAACTAGTACAACTGGTCGATTCGCCCCAAGGTTCGGCTAGGTCGGTGATCACGCGGGCCAACGCGCCGCGTCCTGCGATGTCCCAGGTATGGGCACCTTCGACCTCGTCGCATACCCGGACACACCGCGTACACAAGATGCACCGATTCGGATCATGCACGAAGCGTTCATGCGTCGCGTCCAGCGGCAGACTGGGACAACGGTACTCGAAGCGCACATGGGTCATCCCCTGCGCGTGGGCTTGGGTCTGCAGTTCGCAGTGGCCGTTGGACACGCACACGGCACAGACATGATTGCGTTCGGCGAACAAAAGTTCGAGGATCGTTCGCCGATAGCGTTGCAACCGCTCGGTATGCGTCAGCACTTCCATCCCTTCTTGCGGCAACGTCGTGCAGGCCGGCACCAGTCGGCCGGTCGGCACCACTTCGACCAAACACAACCGACACGCTCCCACTGGGGATAAGCCGTCCAACTGGCAGAGGACCGGAATTTCGACCCCTTGTTCGCGGGCCGCTTCGAGGATCGTCTGCTGCGGTGCGGCGGTCACTAGTTGGCCGTTGAGGGTAAACGTGCGAACGCTCATAAATGAGAGACTCCATTGAGCACGGGCAACGAGTACACTAGTCCTTGGGGTCGACGACGGCCCGCGATCTTCGCGAGGTATTCGTCGCGGAAGTATTTCAAAGTGCTTAGCACCGGATTGGGGGCCGTCTGACCCAGGCCACACAAACTGGTGGCCTTCACTACTTCGCACAACTCTTCGAGCAGTTGCAGATCTTCCAGCGTACCGCGGTTTTGTTGGATGGTATCCAGCAGGTGGTACATCTGCACAGTTCCCGCTCGGCAAGGGATGCACTTGCCACACGATTCATCGCGGCAGAATTCCATGAAGAAACGGGCCACATCGACCATCGAGGTGCCGTCGTCCATGATAATCATGCCGCCCGACCCCATGATCGAGCCGGCCTGTTGCAGCGACTCGTAATCGACCGGCAAATCGAGGTGCGATTCGGGGATGCAGCCGCCTGACGGGCCGCCAGTCTGCACCGCTTTGAAGCGTTTGCCCGGGAGCATGCCTCCGCCGATCTCGAAGACGATGTCGCGTAAGGTCGTCCCCATCGGCACTTCAATCAACCCGTTGTGCACCACCGCCCCGCTTAGGGCAAAAACCTTGGTGCCCTTGCTGGTCGGCGTGCCGATGCTTGCGAACCAGTCGGCCCCATGCAGACAGATCGGCGCGACGGCCGCCAACGTCTCGACATTGTTAATCAATGTCGGACAGCCATACAAACCCGACTCCGAAGGATACGGCGGACGCGGCCGGGGCAAGCCACGCTTCCCCTCGACCGACGCTATCAACGCCGTCTCCTCCCCGCAAACGAATGCCCCTGCACCAATGCGTATTTCCAAGGTAAACTCGAAATTGGTGCCCAGGATGCCTTTGCCCAGCAAACCGCGTTTGGTCGCTGCTTTGATCGCCTGATCCAGCCGACGCACCGCAATCGGATACTCGCCCCGAACATAGATGTAGCCGGCCTTCGCTCCGACCGCGTACGCGGCGATGGCCAATCCTTCCACGACGCGATGCGGATCGGCCTCCATGATGCTGCGATCCATATACGCCCCCGGATCGCCTTCGTCGCCGTTGGCAATGACGTATTTGGTCGTGCCAGGCGACTTGCGAACCAGGTTCCACTTGACCCCCGTCGGATAGCCGGCCCCTCCGCGACCGCGTAAGCCGCTACGGGTCAACTCGTCGCAGGTCAACTGCGGCGACCACTCCCGAAGCACTTTGGCCAAGGCGGCATAACCATCACGAGCAATGTATTCCTCGATGCGCTCAGGATTGATCTGCCCCGCGTTCGCCAGCACGATTTTTTTTTGTCGGGTGAAAAACGGCAGGTGAGGATCGAGGAAATGCTCTTTCAACTCGATCGACTTTTGGGCTGCGAGGTCGGCCACCAGTTGCCGACCTGCTTCGGGAGTCATCTGCTCCAGGAAAGTTTCTTGCGGCTGGTCGTGCTGGGTCACCCGTACCAACGGCCCGCGACTGCACAATCCCATGCAACCGGTCGGCACCACTTCCACGCGATCGGTCAAACGCTGCTGTTGGACCGCTTGGTTCAAGGCATCGAAAATCCCCATGGAACCGCCGGACAAGCAACCGGTGCTGACGCAAGTGCCGATCCGACAACGCAATTGGCTTTGGCGTTGCCGTTCCGTCTCCGCGATGCTCAACAGTTCGGTTTCGGTCATGACGCCCCTCCTGCCGCTGCCGAAGTGGAGGTCGAAGCCGAAGTTGGGGCTGCGGCCGAACCGGCGAGCACCTCCCGAACCATCTGCACGATCGATTCCGGCGTACCTTTGCCTTTGACCTGACCATCCAGCAACACCACCGGTGCCAAGCCGCAACTCCCGACACAGCGAGCCACGCTGAGGCTCAATTGGCCGTCGGGCGTAATCTGTTCCGCGTGAATGCCAAACGCCTGCTCCAAGGCCGACACCACCTCCGCAGCTCGCTTGACGTAGCAGGCCGTCCCTAGGCAGACGACGCACGAGTGCGCCCCTTTGGGAGCCAACGAAAAGAAATTGTAAAACGTCGCTACACCGTAGGTCTTGCTCAGGGGGACATCAAGACGCTCACTGACAT
>CALEEC010000213.1 GCA_937949245.1 uncultured Gemmataceae bacterium
AAGCGATCATACGTCCCATCTTGCGACGTCAGCGAGAAGGTCAACACCACATCGGACGACTGCTTGCGAACCGTCACCCCTTGCCGACGAACTTCTTCGGGCAACTGCGGATCGGCGATGGCCAAGCGGTTTTGCACCAGCACCTGGGCATCGTCCAAATTCGTACCGATCTCGAAAGTGATCGTCAGCGAATAACTGCCATCCGAAGAGCAGGTGGAGGACATGTACAGCATATTTTCGACGCCGTTGATCTGCTGTTCGATCGGAGTTGCCACGGTATCTGCTACCACGCTGGCACTGGCCCCCGGATAACTCGTACTCACCACGACTGTTGGAGGGGTGATTTGCGGATAGCGTTCGACGGGCAAACGGAGCATGGCCACGACACCGAACAACAGCATGAGAATAGCGATGACGTTCGCGAATATCGGTCGATCGATGAAAAAACGCGAGAACATAAATTCGCTCGCTCCATCCAGAAGACTCGCTCAGGGCGGGTGCGATCACGGGCAGACAGATAGACGGTCCAACGGTCAACGGTCTTGGGGGACGGGAGAGGGATTGATAGACGGCCGATTCTCGATCGATCACGGATGATCCTATCCCTCCGATCGATTCACCGACTGTCCATTCACGAACCGTTGGCCGACTGGGGATTCGGGCTGGACCTTGGCTCCATTCCGGGGACCATCGCTTTAGGCATCGGCAGTGCTTCCGTAGTTTCGACTTTGGGCGAGGCCAACTCGGTGCGTCTGGGAACCACGGTGATACGCGGCCGAGCACGTTGCAAACCGTTGATGATGACCCAATCGTCTGCCTGAATGCCCTCGGCAATGGCAGCATACGTCCCTTTGCGGCCGGCCAATTTCACCGGGCGATACTCGACCGTGGCATCGTCCTTCACGACGTACAAATAGGGGCCGCGTTGGTCGGTCAATAAGGCCGACTCGGGCACCAAAAGTCGTTTTTCCTCCTTGCCCAACGGCACACGCACCTGAGCGAACATGCCGGGTTGCAATAGACCATCGGGATTGGGCAAACGCCCACGCAGGCGAATGGTGCCGGTCGTGCTATCGACGCGAATATCGCGGAAGTCGATGGCACCGCTATGGGGAAATCCTTTCTCACCTTCGACCGCAACTGCAATCGGGATGACGCCTTGCGTCTCGGTCGGCAATCCCTCGGCTTTGACGCGGCGATCGTACTCGATGATGCGTCGCTCGGGCACGTCGAAGTAAACGTAGATCGGATCCATGCTGACGATGGTTGTCAACACGGTCGGCCCATTGACGCCAACCAGATTTTCCACTGTTTTGACAATCTCGCCGACACGCCCAGTAATTGGGGCACGAATTTTGGTGAAACTCAACTCCAATTCGGCCAACTCGACCGAAGCCTGGGCCTGATCCACAAACGCCAGCGATGCCCGTTCCTCGGCCAACAGGCGGTTGAATTCTTCCTCACTGATGGCATTGTTTCGGCGTAATTCTTCCCCACGTTCACGTTCGCGTTGGGTTCGGCTCAATTGCGAATTGGCTCGCTTCAGATCGGCCCGTGCTTTGTTCAAGCGACTGAGATACTCTCGCGGGTCCAGTTCAAACAACAGGGTGCCTTTCTGAACGATGTCGCCTTCGGTCAGACGATCGTTTTCGTCGAAGTAGACCTTCTGGATGACGCCTGGTACTCGGGCAACGACCTCCACTTTCTGAACTGCTTCGAGGTAGCCGTTGTAGATCGAATAATTTTGCACTGGTTCGAACAGGGGCTTGGCTACAGTCACTTTCGGAGGTGGCAAGGTTTTCCGCGAAGGTTTGCGATCCTCGCACCCCAGGACCAAGGCCAGGATCAGCATAGGCGGCACGACTCCACTGAGTCGTCGAATCAACGGAATCGGCATCCTTCTTCCTTTCGCTCACACGACGCTATGGATCGCTTTGCAGGTATGGTATAACGAATAGCTGGGGATCGTCTGAGAATTTCCGGTACGGCAGAAACTTTCTCCCCAGCGAATCGATCCGCTATCCGCCGTACAGGCTCCCTTGGGCCCGGCTAGTTCTCCTGAGTTGGTGACGGTCGATCGCAATTTCGTGAGATCGTTGTTCGTTAGACTTTGGCCGGGCGAAAAGTGGTTGCCCTAGAATGGTCGAACGCTGTTCTGGCCAGCAGGCGATGGGGGTTCGTGAGTTTTCGTTGGCACCATTTTCAAAGACAAGATAATCTGCCAATAGATCCCTTTTCCTCGGTTGCAGGAGTTGAAGTGATGCGCACCTGGATGACACTGCTGCTGAGTCTGGTCGGAACGAGTTTGTGGGCGAACGACCCGCCGGCCCCAGCGGTAACCGCTCCCCCCGAACCGAAAGACATGATGCCGTTGTTCAACGGGAAAGATCTCAGCGGCTGGGATGGCGACCCGAAGCTGTGGTCGTTCGTCAACCGAGTCGTCCGCGGCGAAACGACCAAAGAATATCCCGCTCAGGGCAACACCTTCTTGGTATGGAAGGGAGGCGTGCTGAAAGATTTCGAGTTGCGTTTGAGCTTCCGCATTCAAAGTGGCAATTCGGGCATTCAATATCGTAGCAAGCTGCTTCCGCCTAAACCGAACGCGGTCAATCGCTGGGTGGTCAGTGGCTACCAAGCCGAGGTCGAAAACACGCCCGGCAAGGTGGGTTTCCTGTATCATGAAAAGGGACGAGGTTACTTGTGCAACGTCGGCGATAAAGTAGAAGTCGGCGAGGATGGCAAGCCGAAAGTGGTCGGCAAACTCGGCGACCGTAAAGCCATTGGAGAAACCTACAAGAAAGGCGACTGGAACGACTACATCATCATCGCAAAGGGCAATCACATTGTCCACTACCTCAACGGGGTGCAAACGGTCGATTTCATTGACAACGACCCCAAGAATCGGGCGTTGGAAGGCATCCTCGCGTTGCAACTGCACGCTGGCCCGCCGATGTGGGTCGAATTCAAAGATGTCCGCATTAAGATGCTGCCATCTAGTGAGCCGAAGTGAGAATCGCCCTTCTTTCTGGTACGGCAGGACCGAAACTTCGTCTCGTTTGCCGGGTTGAATGATGAGGAGGCCGCTAATCGTGTCGATCGGCCACACCAGCGCGCAAATGGCCCTCCGTGACCCGGATATTCGCTTGATGCTGCGCGTCCGAGACGACGATTCTGCGGCCTTCGCAGAGCTGGTCGAACGTTTCCAGGCTCGCATGATCTCTGTCATGCATCATCTGCTCGGAGATGCCCAGGAGGCGGAAGATCTCGCGCAAGAGGTGTTCCTACGGGTGTATCGACATCGCAAGAAGTATCGCCCCAAGGCCAAATTCGCGACGTGGTTGTTCACCATCGCCAATCATTTGGCCCTCAATGTGATCCGCCATCGCAAACGTCGCTCGGCCTTGCCTTTGGAGCTGAACGAATCGGGACCGTTGGGCGCTCGTCCCGAAGAACAATTGGTTGCTGATCGGCAACAACCACCAACACAGCAGTTGCAACATGAGGAATTGGCCGCGCAAATTCGTCGAGCATTGGATTCCCTCAACGAACGCCAGCGCATGGCCGTGATCCTCAATAAATTCGAGGACATGAACTACGCCGAGATCGCCGAGGTGATGGGGCTAAGCACGAAAGCGGTGAAATCGTTGCTGTGCCGTGCTCGCACCCGACTGCGGGATGCTTTGAAAGACTACGTCTACATGGACGGCCAACCCGTTCCTGCTCCCGAAGCAGATGACACCGAAGCTGCCGCCGAGGCGGAGGAGGCTTGAACTATGCCCGATGCCCTTCCTCCCAACGCGGAACCTTCGCCCCCGCCTTCAGTCCCAGAATCAACGCCGGTGCCGGCATCGGCAAGTGCTGTGACTTCGACAAACGCGGACGCTCCCCCCACGATCCCTGCAGCCAACCAAAACCGCGGAGCCCAACAACCCCCGGCAGCAGAGGCGATCGTAGATCTACGCCGAGACTTGGTCGCGTTTCTCGACCAGGAACTTGATCCCCGCCGAGCGGCTATCATCGAAACAAAGATCAGCCTCGATCCGAAGATCCGTGCCGAGGCCGATTCGCTCCGCCGAACTTGGGAACTGCTCGATTTTCTGCCCAAACCACCGGAACCATCCGCGACATTCACCTCGCGGACCCTGGAAAAGATCGTGCCTCCGCTCAGCAAATCGGCAGCATCGACGGTCGCATCCCCATCCTCATCGACGAACGACGATGGCTCTCCGGCCCCCGCATCGACGACAAGCGACAATGGCTCCAAAACATCCCTGAGCCGACGACGCCTATGCCCGTGCCCGTCCTCGGGGCCAATCGTCACAACTGCATCGACAAGCGTCGACGGCTCCCAAGCGACTTCAAGCGTCGATAGTTCAGCATCCCTGAGCCAACGCCCCCTGTTGTCGGGTTCTAGCGCCTCCTGGCCCAGTCGGTTGGGCTGGCTGACTGCGATGTTCATGGCTTTGCTTGCCGGTTATGGGGGTCGACATCTTTGGACGGCATCGCTGGGGGGGCCGGTTCGGACACCACCTCAGGCAGAGCCTGCGCCATTCTTGGAGAGCGATGCCAGCGTCGTCGAAAATCTGCGATGGAGCCGGCATATCGAAGATTTGGAATTTCTACGCGAGTTGGATCAAATGGAGTTATTCGGTGACGAACACTTTTGACCTCTCGAAATACCGACTGCTCCGACGAATTGTCGGGAGCATGGGCTTGGTGTTGGCCTGTTGCGTGGGCATCGCTGAAGTGGGAACTCTGCCGCTTAGCCGGGCAGAGTCGCGCCCGATGCTGGTTTCTTTCCCCGAGGAATGGCGGCAGTTGTGGAATTATTTTCGCTCGTTGCCTAGCGAGCGGCAGCTACAACTTCGGCAGTTCGATCAACTCTTCCGCAAACTCGATGCCGTGACGCAACAGCGATTGCGTCGCGTCGGCGAACATTACGCAGTTTGGCTGGAGACGCTGCCCCCGGCCGAGCGCCGACGGATCGATTCGGCCCCCGATAGCGAGAGCCGTTTGGCCATAGTCCGCGAACTTCGGCAACGCGAACTGGTGGCCAAGATGCCCAAAGCGCTACGGCAACGCTACGAAACGGCCTCGCCTCCCGAAAGAGAACGCATCCTCCACGATTGGCGGCAAGAAGAACGGCAACGCCGGGAAGAATGGCTCGTCATCGAACGCAACTGGGACGATCTGCGAAGCAACCGCTTAAGCATTCCCGTACTGGGACCGGCGTTTCAGAAGGAACTCGAAGAGTTCGTTGCATCGGTACTTTGGCTACGACTCACCGAAGCAGAACGTGAATTGCTCAAACGAGTGCGAGAGGAGGCGAAACAAGGCAATTGGCTAGCGTATGGCCGAACCTTGGTGATGCTGATGGACCGGCATCCGATTTTGCCCGGTTGCCCGGTCGATGGTCCGCGGACGTTCAAAGATCTTCCTGAGGAAGTCCGTCGCTTGGCCAATCGCATCGATCCGCAGTTTCCCAAGAAAGGCGGTCGGGATCATGGCCGTTGGCCGCAGTATGCTATCGCGGTGACGGAACACATCCGCTCACGCGGGTATGCGATGCCCAAGCAGTTGGGGCCTTGTACTTTGTCGGCCATGCCTCCGAATGTCCAAGACTTCGTCCGGCAGCTGCTAATACCGAGGTTGATTTCCGCACCCGATGATTTGGCGCGGCTCGAACAAGCCGAGGGACTGTTTCCCGATTATCCACAAATGCTGCTGGAATTAGCCAAGAAATACGATCTGTCGATCCCCGGTGTCATGCTTCCGGGACCGCCCGATCAATGGGCCAAACTCCGCGGTGCGCGAGGGAGATGAGCGGATTTGGATACCAAAGTCCGCTGTTGCTAAGATTCCCCCATTCCCCGCGCGGATCACTTCGAGAGAGGCCGAAAAACGGCTATTTTATCTCGGGGAGGCGGAAGTAGACGACATTCATGCGTGGCCGCAACTGGTCGATGATCCGTTGATATTCGCGTTCGCTGATTTTCATGGCCAAGCGTTTGCGGATTTCGGTCTGGGTCTTTTCGTCGAAAGGTTTGCGGCCGGCGTAAGTCCGCTCGACTACCCGCACTATGTGGTAGCCGACATCCATTTCGACCAACGGGCCTACTTCTCCCGCTTTCAGCGAGAACACGACCGATTCGACCTCCGTGGGAAGGATTTCGCCGCGTTTCTCTCCGATGCCGAAACCATTGCGAAACTGCGAATCACCGTGATCGTATTGCTTGACCAAAGCCGTGAAATTTTCCCCACGGACGGCACGTTGACGCAATTGCTCGGCAAATTGGCGGGCCTCGACACGCGTCGGGAAGCGATCCGCGTGGATGAACAAATCTTGCCACTTCACACTGTCTTCGACCTGAAACTCTTCGGGGTTGTCCTCGTAATAATCGCGGACCTGGCTTAAGGTGATCAGACCAATCTTGCTGAACGCCATGTTACGGACATACTCGGACATCATGAAGTTGCGTTCCAAATGCCGACGCATCCCCCACAAGGTGAGATTCTGGCCGCGTAGCAGGGTTTTGAATTCTTCGTCGTTGGGAATGCCGCGTGCTTTCTTGAACTCGGCCAAGCGTTTGTCGGCGTCTTTGCTCGCGGCGGTGACCAGCTCTTCGATCAACGCCATTTTCCCTGCTTTGCGCAACTTGGTGGTCATGTCTTCCAAAATCATTTCGCGTTCGACCAAACGCTTGAGTTCCTCACGGTAGATCTGTCGTTCTTTGATGGCTCGATCGCTGGGAGCCAAGGCAATCAGTTCGCCGATCCGTTGATTGACCGCTTCGCGTACTTCGCGATCGTAGATCGGAGAATTTCCCACCATCGCGACAATGCGAACCTGCGGATCCGCCGAGGCAACTTCTGAGGAGGACTCGGTCTTCTCGGTCTTCACCGGCACGATCGTGCCTGCGTCGGCTGGTTTGGTGAATCGCAATGGCGTGACAGTGCTATTGCTAGCTTCGGCTTCGATGACATGTACGCCGGGTAACGACGGCCCATTGCCGACCCGCGCGACACCCGGAGCCTGGGGAACCACAATGGTCGTGCCGTGGATCATCGAGATGCCCGGCTTGTCGGAAGGCGTTTGGGCACGGTAGACCGGCCGCGGCAGGGCATCGCATTCGTGCAGACAGCCGAATTCGTCGTCGCCGTCGAAAACGTGACAGCCTGCCGCAGTTGTCGCGAGAAGTGCTCCCAACGACAGCCACCATTTCCTGCGAGCCGCGAACCTGGCCATGATTCGATCTCCCCCCGATCCACTTTTCGCGGTCGGCTCTTTGCAAGGATAGTCTGGATCCACGATTTCGGCGGACTTATACCGTCTGCTCCGCGGAACGCAAGACCGATTGCAAGAGTTGGTACATGGTAATTGCGTCTTCTTCGTCGGGCCGCAGTCGGCAGTACAGACTTTTGTCATCGACCACTTTCAAGCGTCCACCACTATGGGCAGCCAAGCGATCCGCAAGTCGGCGATCGCGATAGGAAAAGACTAGATCTTTATTATCGCGGTGAATCGATAGAATCTGCCAACGCGATGCCAGCAAGCGAATCTCTGCCAATTTCAGCATCCACTCGGCTGCCTCGGGCAAAGGCCCATAGCGGTCGCGCAACTCCTGGCGAAAGTCGCTCAACGCATGGGGATCGCGCAATCGCGCCAACCGACGGTACACTTCGATACGCATCTTCTGTCCCGGCACATAATCGCGCGGCAAATACGCTGGCCAGGGAAGATCCACGGTGGTTTCTATGTGCGTGCGGATTGGTTGTTTCTTCAGGTGCCGTACTGCATTCTCCAGCAGTTGGCAGTACAACTCGTAGCCCACCGCTTCAATGTGGCCGCTCTGCTCGGTGCCTAAGATGTTGCCCGCTCCGCGAATTTCGAGGTCGCGCATGGCGATCTTGAAGCCAGCTCCCAACTCCGAGTATTCCTCAATCGCTTTCAACCGTTTGGCTGCATCGGTCGAGACAGTCTTGCTGCCATCAAGCAGCAGATAGGCATACGCCCGATTTTTCTGTCGCCCCACCCGACCGCGTAACTGGTGCAGATTCGCTAGCCCATAGGTGTCGGCCTGATCGATGAAAATCGTGTTGGCGTTCGGAATATCGACCCCCGATTCGATAATCGTCGTTGCAACCAGAATATCGGCTTCCTGACGCACAAACTGAAGCATCGCTCGTTCCAGTTCGCCTTCGTTCATCTGGCCGTGGGCCACGACGATCTTGGCTTCGGGAACAATCCGCTGGAGTTTCTGGGCGATCTGCTGGATGTCGTAAAC
>CALEEC010000214.1 GCA_937949245.1 uncultured Gemmataceae bacterium
AATCGCTAAGCGAAATTGCCATTCATGACCCAGAGACGTTCACCAAATTGGTCGAACTCGCGAAATCGGCACTGCCTAAGAAGCCGGCCTAAGCATCGTAGTCGCGTTCGCTTCGACTTTTCGGAAATGGATGGGCGATGACTACCTCGGCACTCGATGAATGGGCTGCTCTGGAAAAACGGGGCTTGGACGAATTGCAAGGCTGCACCGACGAGGCCGCCTTGCGGGCCTGGCATACGCGGTATTTCGGTGACAAAGGTGAAGTCCCCGCTATGCTCCGCAAGGTCAGCACTCTGCCCCCCAACGAGCGGAAAGCCTTTGGTCAGACGGGCAACGTCGTTAAGACCAAACTGACCGAGGCTTACGATCTGGCCCTCGCCAACGCCAAAGAAGCGGCGCTGCAAGCCAGCCTGTCCGCTCACCCGTTGGACGTGACTTTACCGGGACGGCCTGTGCCGCGTGGTCGCCTACATGTCGCGACCCAAGTGATGCGGCAAATCTATGGCATCTTCGCCGACATGGGCTTTCAGGTCTATCGCTCGCGCGAAGTCGAAGACGACGAAACCAACTTCGGCTTGCTCAACATGCCCCCGCACCATCCGGCACGCGACATGTGGGATACGTTCCACACGACCACCCCGGGGGTTCTCTTGCGCACCCACACTTCGCCAGGGCAAATCCATGTGATGCGCGAGTTCTGCCCGCACCCGATCCGCGCCGTTCTGCCGGGGATGTGCTTCCGCTTTGAGCAGGTCACCACCCGTAGCGAGATGCAGTTCGAGCAGGTCGAAGGACTGGTGGTTGGTCCTCAAGTGACCATGGCCGACCTGATTGGCACCATCACCGCTTTTGCTCGTCGCTTGTTCGGCCAGGAACGACAGATCCGCATTCGGTCGAGCTACTTCCCCTTCACTGAACCGAGCATCGAAGTAGACATCGACTGGCCCAAAGACGACCCTAACGCAGACCGACTGACCAAAGGCACCGGTTGGCTCGAAATCATGGGCGCAGGGATGGTTCATCCGGTAGTACTGCGTAACGGTGGATACGATCCGCAGCAAGTCAGCGGCTTTGCCTTCGGTCTTGGTCCCCAACGCATTACCATGCTTAAGCATGCGATCGACGACATCCGCCAATTCTGGGCCAATGATCTACGCTTCCTGCAACAATTCTAAATTTTTCGGATTCATCTGGGCGCCTCGTTGCCTCCTCGAACTGGGCGACCGATTCACTGGGGGCAACTGGTTGCCCCTCGAAGCGGGCGGCCATTCGACTTCGCCTCGCTCCGCTGGGTTGGCTCAAGCGACGGATGACAACGATCGAATCGAACCTCGGCAATGATCGAATCGAACCTTGATTCCCCGGAATGATCCAGCCGTGGGGAAATCGGTCGAATTGGCCGGGAGAGCCGAAAGTTTCTTGGGGGAAAGGGGTCATTTCGTCGAAAAGAAAGAGTAGGACATTGAATTCCACTTTACAGAATGATACATTTACTTAGTCGAAACATTTCGGAAGCCATGACGAACTTCGCCATCCATGTTGCATGTTGCAATACTTTATGGATGCGGCGCTGTTCGGTGTGGTAACGTCTCCATTTCATCAGGAACGCGATTGAAGGGGCGCGATTCGTGGAAAAAACCATCACCCTAGACGACCTGCGACGCGAATTGTCGGTCGCTCTCATCTGCGATACTCTTGACGCGGAGGGATACCCACGTCAAGACCCCCGTATCGAATTTCGTCCGTTAACCGTTCCTGGCCGCATGCTGGTCGGTCGCTGCAAAACCACCCTGTGGGCCGACATGGCTCATCCCGATCCGAAGCCCTATGCTTTGGAATTGAAAGCGGTCGATTCGTGCCAACCGGATGACGTAATCATCTGTGCCGCTCATGGTTCGATGCGTTCCGGCATCTGGGGCGAATTGCTCTCCAATGCTGCCCGAAACCGCGGCTGTGTCGGGGTGATTGTCGATGGTGCCGTCCGAGATGTCGCTAAGATGCGGGCCATGAATTTTGCCGTATTTGCCCTTGGTGTCTGTCCTTACGACAGCCTGAATCGGCAGCGTGTCATCGATGTCGATGTGCCGGTCGAAATGGGAGGCGTTACCTTCCATCCGGGAGAACTTGTCTTTGCCGACGAAGATGGAATTGTCGTCGTCCCCCGTGCCGTCGAATCGGCAGTCCTGCTGCGGGCGTGGAACAAAGTTCACGCGGAAAATCTGGTTCGCGATTCGATCGTTGCGGGGATGTCTGCGACCGAAGTCTTTGCCAAATATCAGATTCTGTAAACTGGGGTGACGTCTAAGACCGCAGCTTTGCCCCATGTCCGATCCTGGAAGCGTCGCCACGCTCTGGCTCAGGGTTTCACCCCAGGTGAGGCATCGACGCGGAACGGGATTTGTCGGCTCGCTTGCTTCCCTGTGGGTCGATCGGTGACCATCACTTGCAAGCGGTAGTTCCCCGTGGGCATTTGTTCCGGCAGACAAAAGCGATACTGGTGGAAGTGATCGTGTCGGCGAGTTTGACTAAGTTCCTGACGCTCAAAATCTTTGCGCCAGACGACCTTATCATGAGCATCGCGAATTTCGATGACGGTCGAAAGATGAATCCCATAGCTTTCTTTGGTCCCTGACTTCGTCGAACCGGGAACTTGCAGCGGGATCGGATCACACGAAAAGTTATGCACCTCGAAATAGACCAACGTCAATTCACCAGGTCGAAATCGATGATCGATTCCTAAAGGGTCGCAGTCGCCATAGTGGCGAATCTCGCGGCAGAAGCACAAGCGTTCGACTTTCAGCACTGCTCGCACCCGCAACAATGCCGCGGCACTACGCAGTTGCTCCACGAAGATGTCTATTTCCTTCGGGTCTACCTTGGCCAATTCGACTTCGCTCAGTCGAGCGACCACCGGCAGCAACGCCAACAACATTTCTTGGTTCGCTGGATCGTAGTGTTTCTGCAACAGTTCGACCGCAAGATCCGGCCGATTCGCTACATACGCTCGCATGATGGCTAACAGCTGATGTTCGTTGGTTCCCGGCTCGGCCCCAGAAACCGCAGGCGTTGCGAGGAATTTCGGAGCCGCTTTCGGTTCGGTCCCTTTCGCTTCCAACGCAGTCGCAGTGCTTTGGCGATCTACGGATGCTACGGGCCGGACGGCTCTGTCTTCGGCCACATCGGAAGTCCCCCTTTTCAGGTCGCTCTGGGGGGAAACTGCAAGTTCTGCGGAACCTCGGATCTTCTGATCAATTATGGGAAGCGCCGCGAAGTCCGCGGTTTCCCCCATCTTCGGGTCGATCTGGGAGGAGGTCACAAGTTCTCCGGCAGCCTCCACGTTCGGGTCGATTGGGGAGGAAGTCCTGACCTCTAGGGCATTGCCTTTCGCAGCCCCTCCGCGTTTCGTAGTCGCCGCAGGGATGGTCGTTTGCGGATGGTAGGGAGTCGCTGCAGGAGCGGATGATGCATACCGTGGAACGGCCGTTGCCGCATCCGAGGCTTTCTGCTCCGCCGTCATCTCCGTCCGTGGAGGAGTATCGGGGATTGCACCTTCATGCAATCGATGATTTTCGTATCTAGGTAAGATGGAACAAGCCGGTAGCCCAGCCAATAAACCGCCCAGCACAAGCCCTGCACGCAAGACTCGAACCGCACATCGTGTCATGCCTGCCCTCATCGGCTATCGACCATCGACTTGGTTGAGGGGGCGGGCGTAGCATATCAAGGCAGAGCTGTCAACCTCGACCTACGGCGTGAGTCCGCGTTCCGCATGCATTCTGGAGACACTCGACGGTGAATCGCCCTCCCGACGAAGGATGAGAAAACACCTGACGGGTGGGGTCTACTCGTTCTCCATGGCGAGCCTTCGATGTCCGACGACGGAGGCTGACCCCAGGCAGATTCACATTCGATCGCGGCGATTGACTTTGGCTGGGTCCGACTGCCATAAGTAAGTGTAGAGCATGTTGCATTCCCCGCACAGCCAGGACGCTTCCATGAATACACGCGAGACACTCGGCGGCATCATTCACACTTATCAGAAATACGATCCGACTCAATTTCCCAGTCCCACGGCTGCTGCGCCAGACTTGGTGTCGCCCGTGTTCCATCACTTGCTCGAATATGGCGACCTCCGCGAATTGAGCGAAGAAGAACTGGCCCGCGCGATCCGACTCGATCCGAGCCAAATTCGCAATCTGGGACCAAGTTTGCAGTCGCTACGGCAGATGTTGCTCGAACGGAAACGGAAGATCCTCGAACGCTACGAAACCCAATCCGTCCAACGCGAGGCGGCCGACATATTCCGTCAGGAGGCCAACAAAATCAAACCGCCCAAACCTCTGGCGAAGGCTTTCGAGCAAGCTGTCCGCGAGGAGCAACTCTACGAACTCGAAAATTTGTACTATCGGGCTGCCGACGATCGTTCGGATTTTTCCCGACGTTTGGTCCAATTGGTCGAACGCTTGGGCGAAAAATATCAAGTCGATGAATTGGCCTCGAAGTATCAATTTACCGGTCACGAAAAGATGACCGTGCCCAAGGCACTCGAAGTGAAAGAAGAACTCGAAACCATCGACAAACTGCTGAAGCAATTACAAGAAGCCGAACAGACCGCCCAGTTGGGCATCATCGACCTGGAAGAACTCTCGCAATTCATCGACGAAGCCGGCTTAGAGGAACTGCGTGCTTTGCAACAACAGATCCAAGATTACATCAAAGACCAACTTGAGAAGCAAGGGCTAGAAACCGATCGCGGTCAAGTACGACTTTCGCCCAAAGCGTATCGCTTGTTCCAATCGAAGCTGCTGACCACCATTTTTAGCCAGATGCAGGCTTCGCGCACCGGCCGGCACACCAACGAAATTCTCGGCGAGGGAGTCACCGAAACGCAACGCACCAAGAGCTATGAGTTTGGGGATTCCATCACGCACATGGACATTCCGCAATCGATGCTCAATGCGATGTTGCGCCAAGGGGGCGAAATGCGTCTGCCGATCCGCATGAAGCCGGAAGACATCGTCATCCATCGTACCCGCAACAATCCCAAAGCCGCGACGGCCGTGCTGTTGGACATGAGCGGCTCGATGCGTTACGATGGCTTGTACGTCAATGTCAAACGCATGGGATTGGCTCTCGATGGTTTGATCCGCTCGGAATATCCCGGCGATTTTCTGCAATTCATCGAGATGTACAGCTTCGCCAAGCCCCGTCACATCTCAGAGGTGGCGAAACTGATGCCCAA
>CALEEC010000215.1 GCA_937949245.1 uncultured Gemmataceae bacterium
GTCGAAACCACCGAAACCGTCAACGTCCCGGTCACGACCTGCAAGCTCGTCCCCAAGACCCGCATGGAGACGGTCACCAAGTGCGTCGAAACCACCGAAACCGTCAACGTCCCGGTCACGACCTACAAGCAAGTCGCTAAGACCCGCATGGAGACGGTCACCAAGTGCGTCGAAACCACCGAAACCGTCAAGCAAATGGTGACTACCTACAAAGCCGTTTCGGTTCCCCGCACGGTTCATGTCCAAGAGATGCAAACCAAAGTAGTGAATCAAACGGTGACGGTATGTGAAATGGTACCGGTGCAAGTACCGATGCAAGTCCCGGTCTACACCTCGAGCTGTGGCCCCGCTGCGGCGAAGCCTTGCTGCAAGTAAGCTCTTGAGTACCGCAGGGCATCTGGTATAACAGGTGCAGGCGGAACCGAAGCCCGGATCTCTGCCCCCAGCGAGATCCGGGCTTTGACGTTGACTCGCCCAGGGAGCGTGGTTTAACGGTCGTAAGGTTGGCCTTCACTTTAGGTGAGGTCGAGCCTTGGACGTTAACTCGCCAAGGTTCACCGAACGGATGCGTCTTGCGGCATAAAGGAGGATGCGACCATGCGTGCCGGTTCCTTTCTGATCGCACTTCTCGGATGGCTGGTGTTACCGCTGGGACAGGTTTCCGCCCAATGGTTTGTGCAAACGCTGCCGTTGCCGACTTATGACAACGACCGTCAGGCTCTGCAAGCGATGGTCGAAAGTTGGTATCAACGCTTCTTGAACCGCCCTGCCGATCGCCGACTGCCGGATTGGGTGAAACACCTCGAGTTGGGCACCCCTCCCACGATGACCCTCGCCGTCTTGCTCGGCGGTCCTGAATACTTTCATCGGGCCGGTGCGACTCCCGAAGGCTTCGTCACTCAACTGCACAAAGACCTCGTCGGCCGGGCACCCACGGCCGACGAACTCCGCTACTGGGTCCATCGCGTTCAAGAAACCGATCGTGTCGATGCGACCTACACCTTTTTGCGTACCATCCAAACCGCTCCTCCGCCGAACCCACCGAATCTTCCCGTGCCGCAGCCGCCCTTCCAGCCAATCGGTCTGTTGGTTTGGCGGGAACTCGATTGCACGGTTCGCCTGGAAGCCAACGGCATCCGCATTGTTCGAGTGGCCCCGCGAGGGTTGGCCGCCCTGTTCGGTCTGAAGCCGGAAGATGTGATTCTGACCATCGACGGCCAAGCGGTGCGTACCGTGGAAGTGGCCAACCGGGCGTTGACGTTGCCCCCCTTGGGCGTGCCGCATCAGGTGCTGGTTTTCCGCGAAGGAGTGAAGCATCTCGGCCAATTGCGCTACGTCAACAACCAATTGCAAGTCGTGCTGCCTCTTCCGGCTCAGGCTCAGGGACCGGCACTGATCGAGTTCGGCGAACTGGGGATTCGCTTACGCCCAGAAATCGCACGGGGAATGATCGTAGCGTTTGTTTCGCCCACGGGGCCTGGAAGCGAACTGGGACTGCAAGTCGGCGATCGCCTGTTGGCGATCAATGGCCAAGAATTGAAATCGGTCGATCAGTTGCGAGCCTTTTTCAATCCAGTCGCAGTCCCCCGGAAACGTCAGCGACTCGATGTCCTCCGCGGTCGAGAACTCTATCGCGGCTACTTCACATTAGTGAACAACCAAGTGATCATCCGCGATCGGCTGATTCTGCTCGATGACGCTGAGTGATTTGGTTGTTTCCAGCCAACAGCGACGGTAAGATGAGGCTGGATTTCTGGCCGAATCTTTTCACGGGTTCAGTCCACGGCCCCAATAGTCTCTGTGCGTCGGAGTATCACCGATGATGAAACTGGCTCGTCGTGCGGTTCTCGCTTTGATCGCGTTCAGCATCGTCAGCAGTTTGGCTTTGATGCAGGAGGCGAAGCCGAATTCGGCCGCGAAAATGGCCAACGCGGCCCAAAAATTCCTGGCAAGCCTGTCGCCGGAACTGAAAGCCAAGGCGAGTTTCCCCTTCGACAGCAAGGAACGTCTGACGTGGTACTTCACGCCCCGACAAGACAAGCAGAAAAACCCTACCCGCATTGGCGTTCGCTTCGAGGAACTGTCCGCGGAGCAGATCGCCTTGGCACTCGAGTTGCTGAAATCGGGCACTAGCGACACCGGCTACAAACAGGCCACCACGATCATGAGTTTGGAAAGCATTCTACGCGACCTAGAGAAAGCCGGCGCGATGGTCCGCAATCCGAACTGGTACTTCGTCAGCATCTATGGCACCCCAGCACTGACCGGATCGTGGGGTTGGCGTATCGAAGGCCATCACATGTCGATTAGTTTCCGCATTGACGATGGCCAAGTGACCTCGGCCACGCCGTTTTTCTTCGGTGCCAATCCCGCCCACGTCAAAGCCGGCGAGCGTAAGGGGCTACGCACCTTGCCGGAGGTCGAAGATCTGGCCCGCGAACTGTTCGATTCGCTGACCCCCGAGCAAAGGAAACTGGCGCATCAAGCCCAGCACTTCCCCGAGATCAAGGAACAACCCATGGCAGATCCGGGCGAACCGGTCGGTCTGGTCGCGGCCCATTTGGACGAAGGGCAACGCGGTACGCTGCGCAAACTATTGCTAGCGTACACCCAGCGAATGCCGGCCGATGTGGGGGCGATGGAATTCGCGCGGGTCGAAAACGCCGGCTGGGCCAACATCCGCATCGCGTATTCCGGCAGCACCGAACCCGGCAAGCCGTACACCTACCGCATTCATGGCCCGACGTTTTTGGTCGAGTTCTTGAACGTCCAAGCCGACTCCGCGGGTAATCCGGCAAATCACATCCACAGCGTATGGCGCACCTTGCCGATCGACTTCGGCGAAAAGCTGAAGTAACGCCAGTCCCGGAGGTTTGAAGCGACCCGGCAGACGTCCGGTCCGTCGCCGGAGGGGATGAGAGCCGCGGACGCCAGTCCGCGGGTGTTTCGCATCAACCCGACGACTGGTGAGAAACCACCCGACGACTGGCGTCGGCTCCTGGCGAGCCGGAGGTTTGATGCGAGCCGGCAGTGTCCGTCACCGGAGGGATTGACACACGGCGGGCTAACGCCCGCCGCTCCGAGGGATGGGAACACCTACGGCGTTGGAACCAGCCAACCAGGGTGATCAATTCTTGTCCTTCGGTTTTTCGGCGTGTGGTTTTTCCTGGAAATTCCCGGTGGTCCCTTGGCCGTCGCTGACGGTTCCCGCGAATTCTTGCTCTTTGCCCAGATTCGGGTGAGTACCGACAAAGCGCGAAGAACGGCCCATGGGTTCGCCGTCGAGGGGTTGAGCCTTCAACTCGATGGTGCAGGGGGGATCTTTCAACGTCAGCGTCAGTTTGTCGGCGAAGATCGGCACCGCTTTCTTCAGGCTACCGCTGAGAATGTACACGGTCGCTTGCTGTTTGGCATGATCGACGGTGAATTCGGCATGATGTTTGCCGAATTCGAACACAGTACCGCCGTGGGGGCCTTCGCCGTGGTCATGGTCATGATCGTGATCGTGGTCGTCTGCGGATTTGGACTTGGCCAAAGTCTTGGCATTGGTTTCCGTGCTAGTGGTCGTCGTCGAGGCGGTGGTCGTCGGTTTGGAGTCTTGGCAACCGCTGCCCCAGCCGAGTAGGCCGATGCAGCAGAGAATCGCGTATCCCCGGCACTTCATGATGGGTTTCTCCTTGGCCATAGAATTGTCGAGTGTCCCGAACCGCGATCGGTCCGGTAAGATGGTGTTATAGCGGAGCCCCCCCCACTCGGCGCGACACTTTCCTACAGGTCACGACGCACCGAACGCCGTTGATATACAGAGGTGGCGGATGCACCATGGCAAGATTCCGCGACACTTGGCCACCGCGTAGTTGCGACCGAGTTCGCTGTAGGTTTTTCCTCGCGACAGGGATTGATCCTTCGTCTAAGATGAAGTAAAAACAACATCGATTCCGATTTCCGAGATTCACCGCTATGAGAATACGTTTACTCGTTTGGCTGCTGCCCTGCTGCCTAGGGCTTATGCTCCATCTGCCCGTGCAGGCCGAAGAACCGGCCCAAGCGAAACCTGCCCCCAGCAAAACCTTTGCCGTCCCTTACAAACTCACCGACACCCAACATGTGATGGTGCGCGTGAAAATCAACGATAAGGGACCATTCAACTTCATCTTAGACACCGGCGCGCCAGCCCTGATCATGAATGAAAAAGCCGCCGAGAAGATCGGCCTGAAAGGCAATGACCGTGGTCTGACCACCTTCAACAAGATTGAACTCGAAGGCGGCCTCGTCATCCCGCAGGTCAAGGGCTTGGTCCTCGACATGTTCCAACTGAAAGGGATGAACTCGCTGGGACTAGCAGGCGTGGAGTTGCACGGCGTGCTCGGCTACACGGTATTGGCACGCTATCGGATTCAATACGACTTCACCTCGGATAAACTGCTATGGACGGAGTTGAATTTTCAACCACCTCCGATCGTCGGCTTCGGCGGCAAGGGAGGTTCGCAAGGCGGCATGGAGATGATTGCCGATATGATGAAAATGCTCGGGCCACTGCTGGGCATTCAACCCAACTTTGAACGCAAACCCCGGGGTCTGATCGGCATCGAAGTGACCCAGAAAGACGATGGCATCTTCATCACCGGCGTCTTGAAGGGCAGTCCAGCGAACAAAGCCGGTCTGAAAGTCGGCGATCAACTGTTGGTCGTCGGCCGACGGGACATCGACACCGAACGCGATCTGCAATTCGCCCTC
>CALEEC010000216.1 GCA_937949245.1 uncultured Gemmataceae bacterium
TGCACCGCGAAGCCAGCAGATTCGCAAGTGCGAAAGATGGAATTTGTTGCGGGAATCCGCAGAGCAGGAACGAGAAGTTGTCGATATGGCCCCCTCGATGTAGCAGAAATCGAGGCGGATCTTGCGAACTTGGGCGGTAGGATGTAATCATACACAAGAGATGAATCCCTGACTTTGGCGTTTCGGCCCCCCTCCTCGAAACGTTCGTGTCCATCGGGCAATCCATTGAGGACGCATGCCTCTGCGACCGGCCAAATCCGATGAACCGATTCCCGGTTATCGACTGATCGAGCGGCTGGGCCGTGGCGGTTTCGGCGAAGTTTGGAAGGCCGAAGCCCCCGGCGGACTGCTGAAAGCGATCAAATTTGTCTACGGCGACCTCGAAGGTGCCGGCGAAGACGGGAAAGCGGCGGAACAAGAGCTGAAAGCTCTCAATCGCGTCAAAACGATCCGACACCCCTACATCCTCTCGCTCGAACGCTACGACATCGTCGATGGCCAACTGCTGATCGTGATGGAGTTGGCCGACAGGAATTTGTGGGATCGCTTCCGCGAATGTAAAGCCCAAGGATTGGAAGGGATTCCCCGCGAGGAGTTGCTCCGCTATATGGAAGAAACGGCGGAAGCACTCGATTTGATGAATCAGCAATACCAGATTCAGCACTTGGACATCAAGCCGCAGAATCTCTTTCTGATTCACAATCACATCAAAGTGGCCGACTTCGGCCTTGCCAAGGATTTTGAGGGGATGCGTGCCACAGTGACCGGCGGAGTCACCCCGGTTTACGCCGCCCCCGAAACGTTTGAAGGATGGATCTCCCGCTTTAGCGATCAGTACTCGTTGGCTATCGTCTACCAAGAACTTCTGACCGGCCAACGCCCGTACAATGGAACGAATACCCGCCAACTAATGATGCAGCATCTGTCGGGCACCCCCGATCTGTCGGGGGTGCCCCCAGGAGATCGGGAAGCCCTAGCCCGGGCACTGTCGAAAAAGCCGGATGATCGCTTCCCTTCGTGCCTGGATCTGGTAAAGGCGTTGAAGCACTCGATCTATCATGCGAGTCCCGAAACGATTAGTACGCCACCGGTTGCCCCAAGTCGGCCTCCCCTCGTCAGCAGCACAGGCACGGGGAGCACGGCGACCGTATCGCTACGCCCACCGACTTCCAGTTTGAGTTCGAGTACGCCTCCCAAGGGGCTTCCTCCGCTGCGGTCCCCCGGTTCCGCGGGTTTGCCTTCGCTGACCACGCCTCGGCCTTCGAGCAGCAGCCAAGCTACTCCCTTGGTCACTCCGACAAAGGCGAATACCACCGGCGTCGTAGCCGCGCCCCTGACCCAATTACGCCCCTTGGTCACGCAAACACAACGGATGTCAAGCCTGGGACTTGCAGCCCCGGAACGCACCGGCGAAGGTGTTCTCAAGCCGGCTTTGATTGTCTCGATTGGCCGAACCGGCCTGATCGCCTCGCAGCAGTTGCGTCAACTATTGCATGATCGCTTTGGCTCGCAAGTGAACCTGCCGCATCTCCGCTGGTTACATCTCGACACCGATGCGGAAGATTTGCAGGCCGCCACCTCAGTGCCTCCGCCGCTGGCCATGAATCCCAAAGATCTGATCTTGGCCCGACTGAATCGGCCCGGCCACTACATCAAACGCGAAGGTCTGCCCGCGGTAGATACCTGGTTAAGCAATCAGGTTCTCTACCGTATGCCTCGCAATCCGGCCACCAACAACATCCGTGCCTTCGGCCGACTGGCCTTTTGCGATCACTACAAAACGATCAGCCAACGTCTGCATGCAGAACTCGAAGCCCTGTTGGCCGACGATGTGCTTGCCGAAGCCGACAAGCAAACCGGCCTAGGCTTAGGCTTACGCAGTAGTCGCCCCCGGGTGTATGTGATTGCCAACCTCGCCGGAGCCACCGGTGGGGGGATGTATCTCGATCTCGCGTATGTGATTCGGCACGAGTTGCGTCAGTTCGGAATCTCTCAGCCGGATGTGGTAGGCATGCTGATGGTGCCCCATGTCGATCGGAGTGTGCCGAAATCGCCGGCGATCGTCAACGCATTCGCTGCTCTGCTGGAGCTGTACCATTACAGTTCGCCATTCAGTTTCTACGAAGCGAAACTCGATACGAAGCAACCGCCGTTGCAAGATGCCGATCGCCCATTTGTTCGCTGTGCGTTAGTGCCTTTACCCAAAAACCAAGACTCGCGATCGCTGCGTCAGACGGCCACGATGCTAGCAGCATCGATTTATCAAGAGATGTTCACATCGATGGGACGCGTCCTGGATGAATCCCGTTCGGCCTATCAAGTCGCCAACCCCATTCAGGGTCCCCCCTTGCAGAGCTTCGGTCTGTATCGCTTAACCTGGCCCCGACAACGGGTCTTGGAGATCGCCGTTCGCAAGCTGGTGCAACGTGTCTTGGCCAAGTGGATTTCCAAAGAAACACACTACCTGAAGGAACCGATTGCCAATTGGTTGGAACAAGAATGGATTCGCCGGGGTTTGGACATGGATACGCTGCTGGGCAAACTCCGGGACGCGGCTCGCCAGGCGCTTCAGAATGATCCCGAACTGGTTTTTGATGGCTTTCTCACTCCGTTGCTAGATCCCAAGACCGGTCAACCGGGTCGCTTCGATGCTCTGACGGCTTGCGAATCGCTCGACTTGATCCTTAGGCTCGTCGGCAAACCCGATATCGACAAAGATACGGCTCCGGGAACCTTGTCCGATGCCCTCCAGGCGACCGTGCCAAGTTTGATCGTCGATGCGGAAGTCAAACTCGCGGAGATGGCGGTTTATTTCATCGAGCAACCCCAATACCGCTTCACCGGTGCCGAGGAAGCCATCCGTCAGATTATCGAGAAGCTGCGCGGCACGATCGAAACGCTCGAACAAACGCATCGGGGACTCGACGAGGAACTCCGTGCCGACTATGCACGCATCTTCCAACTCATCGGCATCCTGCAAACCAGCAGCCGCGTTTCGCCGACGCTGTTCCAGGAAATCGTACAGTTGCTTCAGAAATATCCCCGCAAACGCTATCAATTCGTGCAGTTGGCTAGCATCTTGTCGGTATACCGCGGCTTGATGGGGAATGCCCCCGAATATCTGCGGGAGGTGAATTTCTGTCGGCTCCGCATTCAAGAACTTGCCCAATCTTTCCTCGAGGCGGACAAAGCGGAACAGGTGGAGGTCGTGCGTGGTCCCGGCCAATACGTTTTGCCTCCCGGTTGTCACACTTCCGCCGAAGCGGCCGAGGAATTTCTCGACGAACTGACCCCCGCAGAGATCGAGCTGTACGACAACAACGTGCAAAGCCAGATTCGTCGGCAATTTCGTGCGTTAGTGAATATCTGTATCGAAACCAAAGATCATGACCCCGCCCTGCGGACGATTCTGTACGAACAAGCCGAGCAATTCCTCAATAGCCGACTGGAAAGAGCCAATCCCGCCGAGGTGTTTTTCCGCTATCGGCCCGACCTACAAGCCGCGGCCCGCGAGATTGCCCAAGCCTATGATGAAGCCTGCCCCGATCTGTTGGGACCGCGGGCTCGTGCGGAGGCTCAAGTCTTCGTTCTGGGAGTCCCTCCCGATGAGTTTGGCCAAGAATTTCGACAAATGACCCGCGAAGTGCTGCCCGATGTGGATCTGGTCGTCGCGGAAAGCCAAGATGCCATCGTGTTCTACCGCGAGCAACGGCACTTGCCATTGTCCGATCTGCCTCAGTTTAGCGTTTTTGCCCGGGAAGCCTACGAAGAAGCCCTGTGGAACCCCTCCGAAGAGGCCGTTACTCCCCATAGTCGCATGGATGTCCATTGGCTCGATCCGGGAAGTGGCCCCAACTAAACCGACCAGGAGTGGCCCCCAACGCAATCGACCGGGAAGTGGCCCCCACCCCAACGAAAGCGAAACTCCCTCCGGCACCTCTGCTCAAAAGCGTTGCCCTTGCTAGAATGAGATTTCGAGAAGTCGAGGTCTTGTTCCCGCAGCGACGGAAATGCCATGAAAGTCGGATTGGTGGGTTATTCGGGTGTCGGCAAAACGACGGTGTTCCAATGGCTAACCGGCGTCGCCCCCGACCCGGCACGCATTCAGCAAGGCCAAACGGGCATGGCCAAAGTCCCCGACTCCCGCTTGGCCAAAATGGCCGACAAATTCAAACCGAAAAAGACCACCTACGCCGAAATCGCCTTTCTCGACACTCCAGGTTTGTTGGTCGGCGAACGGAAAGATAATCCGCGACGACTCGGAGTCATCCGCGAAGCCAATGGCTTGCTGATTGTTCTCGACGGCTTCAGCGGGGCCGACCCGGTTCAACAACTGACCCAATTTCGCGAAGAACTTAACTTCGCCGACCTGGAAATTGTTCTCAATCGCATTCCCAAACTCGAAGCCGGCCTGAAGAAAGCTCGCCCCCCCAAGGAAAAAGAGCAAGATCAGGCGGAATTGGAACTGATGCATCGCCTGTCGGCCGCTCTGGAGGCCGGCAAACCGGCCCACTCGCTGGGCTTGAAACCGGAAGAAGAAAAGCTCATTCGTAGCTTTCAACTGCTGACGCTCAAGAAAGAAGTCGTGCTGTTGTCGATCAACGAGGCACGGCTCGGCCAACCGATTCCCCCGGGACTTCTGGCCATCGCGCCGAATGCCATTCAAGCACCGGTACAATTGGAGCGTGAATTGGCGGAACTCGATGAAGAATCGCGGCGTGCCTTCATGGCTGACCTAGGGCTTAGCGGTTCCTGTCGAGACGACGTCTTGCGGCATATCTTCACCCAAATGGGGCGAATCGTCTTCTTCACGGTCGGTCCCGACGAGTGCCGCTCTTGGGCCATCAATCGAGGCGACGACGCCGTCGAAGCGGCCAGTGCTATTCACACCGACCTAGGCAAACGCTTCGTCCGAGCGGAGGTCATCAGTTACGAAGACTTCCTCCAAGCGGGGTACTCCGAAAAGGATGCCAAGGCCAACGGCACTTTTCGACTGGAAGGGAAAAACTACATCGTTGCGGACGGCGATGTGATGCACATTCTCGCATCTTCGTGAGCCATTCACCATG
This sequence comes from uncultured Gemmataceae bacterium, assembly GCA_937949245.1. Classification (GTDB taxonomy): domain Bacteria; phylum Planctomycetota; class Planctomycetia; order Gemmatales; family Gemmataceae; genus CALEEC01. The sequence goes on from CALEEC010000216.1 coordinate 5,070, forward strand.
ACGATTCGTGCCGATGTGTTGATAGTAGGTGCTGGTCTTGCGGGATTGGCCTGTGCCCGACGGCTCGCTCAGGCGAACGTCTCGTTTCGCATCTTGGAAGCCTCCGACGCGGTTGGTGGTCGGGTGCGTACCGATGTGGTCGATGGCTTTCGTCTGGACCGGGGCTTCCAGATTCTGTTGACCGCCTACCCCGAAGTGCGTCGCATCATTGATATCGACGCTCTGCAACCTTGCCGATTCACCCGCGGTGGACTGGTCCGCTGGAGCGGGAAGTTTTATCGGCTCGCCGATCCCCGCAGCGAACCTTGGACGGCCCTACGCGCCCTGTTCAACCCCATCGGCAACCCGATCGACAAATGGAGACTGATGCGACTTTTGTGGGCCGTGCAACGTGGGACGTTGGAATCACAATGGCGCCGACCCGAACAACTCACCCTGGACTTTCTCCGCTGGTACGGCGGATTCAGTGCCGCGATGATTGATCGCTTTTTCCGACCGTTTTTCGGCGGCATTTTTCTGGAACGGGAGCTAGTCACCTCCAGCCGCATGTTCCGCTTTGTCTTGCGGATGTTCGCCCAAGGAGATGCAATCGTTCCCGCCCTGGGAATGCAAGCGTTACCGGAGCAACTGGCCGGGAAACTCCCTAGCGACTGCGTGGAGTTGCGCACCCGAGTGCGTGCCATCGACCCGGGAACGGTGACGCTGGAAAGCGGTGAGCGTCTGAACGCCCGTGCGATCGTTGTTGCTACCGAAGGTCCCGAAGCAGCTCGGCTGTTGGGCAACGCTGTGCCGATCCCCGGTTCCAACGGCACGACTTGCCTTTACTACGCCGCGGAACAATCTCCCACCCACGAACCGATTCTAGTGCTGAACGCCGAGCATCAGGGACCGATCAATCATCTGGCCGTGATGAGCGATGTTTCACCCTACTATGCTCCTGCAGGACAGGCTTTGATTTCTGCCTCTACCATTGGCGTTCGCCCCGAAACGGATGCCGAATTAGACCGTCTCGCTCGGGAACAACTAACCTCCTGGTACGGCCCGGTGGTCGCGCGTTGGCGTTTGCTCCGCATCGATCGCATTCCGCACGCCTTGCCGAGCCAACCTGCCGGCACACTTCGGGAACCGCAACGGCCGATGCGTTTACGGCCAGGATGCTATGTCTGTGGCGATCATCGCGATAACGCTTCCATCGATGGCGCGCTGACCTCCGGCTTTCGCACCGCACAGGCAGTCCTTGAGGATTTGGCAACTCAATTCACCTGAGTGTCACGGTGGATTTCTTCCCAACCAACAGAGTTTTCTTCGAATTGGCTCATCTTTCGCTGGAGTTGTTCACGGATACGCCCGACCAACTCGCGGGTAGCGTCGAGCCGATCTAGGGGGTCATCTGTCTGAAGTTGCTCGATCATCGTTTCCAAGTAAGCGAGCAAATCTTGGGCAACGACCGTTTCGCCACGCTGGATGTGATACATCGCGAACTGCTCGGCACAGTGATAGGACAGATCCGTTCCACAGCCACGCTGATACAACCTTTGCCCCTTGGCCGCCAATTGACGACGGCGTTCGCACGCCAACGGCGAACTGGAACGCCACAGAGTATCGTCATCCCGGGGTGTGGAAGAAGACATCGACGGTTCCGATTAGCTCGTTCCAAAATAAATTCGCCCCGCGAGCACGGCCGCATGCTCTCCACGGGACAGACAACCCTACAGTCGTTCAGCCGTTGTGGCCGTCCAACTCATCCTCGCATCAAGGGGAGAGAGATCACCCCACTACCGCCGACGATTTTCTGTTCTTCCAAAGTCAATTGTTCCAGTTGGTCGAGTTCTTGAACCAACTCGTCGCCGAAATAGTAGGCAAGGTCGTTGCGGGCACTGCGATAGAGGGTGTTGCCGGTTCCAAGACAGACCAACGATTCGTCTTGGATTTCGTAAGGAACCGTGAAGCAACCGCCATTGAAGGAGAAGGGAAACAACAAACAAACCATCGGCTTGAGTTCATGCACATCCAAACCGCGTTCGAGAGCGAAGGAGTGAATACGACAGCCCCGCCCCGTAGGATGGGCGAACACACAGCGTGGCCCCAATTCGCGGTCGACCATCTGCGTTCGCGTATATTTTCCGCCTGGATACTCGGCTTCGTCCAGGTAACCGAGATCTTCGGGATCTTCGCGAAACCATTGCGAACGCGGCACTCCGAGATAGGCTTCCAATTCTTTCTGATGTTCTTCCAATTTCGCCACACGCAGAAGTTCAATGTCGGCACCATATTGACAGCAGGAGTCGTGGCAGAAGGTGCAACTCATGCACTTTTCAAAGTAGATCAGTTTGAAAAGATCGTCGTCGATACGATCAATCACTGGTGCCCCCCATTTGCAGGCATAAGGGCGAGACAGCATGCGGATCATGGGAGTCCTTTGATAATGAACTCGTCGGCGCACTCGGCTGGAGCGCCAAGCTCAGGCTGTATCACGAGTGTTGGGCGAGTTCGATGTTTCAGCCGTTGAGGATTCTGCCGCGAGCTGGGGGGCAGACTCTCCCACCCGGCTCGCATTCCGTTTCAAGTGTAGCACATACGATAATCGAGAAGACCCATCGCGGTAAAAGTCCGGGACGTCTCCCGTCACCCGATATCCTAGCCGAAACAGAGCATGCCGGGCAAAGACAAACTCGGGACGCGACGACAATTCGGCGAAGATCAATCGGCCTCCCGCCTGCCGGATGATTTGCTCGGCCTCTTCCAACAATTTGCGACTCCATTTGCGGCCCCGCAGTTCGCGATCGACCCCGAAGCCATCCAAGACGAAAACTCCGAACGGTTGTGACGATTGATGCCAACAAATAAATCCGCCGATGCGTCCGCGACTGGCGAGAACCAAACTCCGCGCTGCCGTCCGTCGGCCCTTTTCCGTCGCGGACAACAACCGTTCCCGCAGCAGTTCGCGTTCTTCCGGCCGGAAGCCTTCCAGTCGATCCAACAATTCCAAGATGGCCGGGCGATCGGTGGAACGCGCCGGCCTCACTTGCCAAGCCCCGGTGGAGTTGTTCCCTGTTGTATGGTCCGTTGACGATGGCGTTTCCCAACTTCCCGATCCGGGAACCGTTGTTCCACCGCGTTGCAACGCCATACGGACCAATTCTACGACAAACTGAGCATGTGGGATCTTGGCCGACTTCAACGCCTCGGCAAATCCTGCTAGCGGACTAATGCAGGGATTCGGATTGACCTCCAGCACATAAGGCCGCCCTTTCTCGTCCACCCGTACATCGACGCGGGCATAATCGCGGCAACCGACCAATTGATACGAGCGAATCGCGATGGTTTCGACCCATTCGCGCAAGTCAGGATCGACTTCGGCTGGGTTGACCGGCGGCGTCGCCTGAAAATCGCGTGTCCCCGGTTTCCACTTGGCATCGAACGTGACCAACGGCCAATACCCAGGCGTTTTATCGATGAACATAATCTCCGAGAATGGCAAAACTTGCAGATCGGGCAGTTCGATCAGGCCGACGTTAAATTCTCGGCCACCGATGAACTGTTCGACCAAGACGGGGGCCCCATATCGATTCAGGATATATTCGACACGATCTTCCAGTTGTTTTTGCGAGGTGACCACCGATTGTTGATCAATGCCGACGCTAGCATCTTCGCGTCCCGGTTTGACGATGACCGGCCAATCGATGGTACAACGCGGCACGGGCAATTGATCGATGACGAAGAATGCCGAGGTACTGATCCCCGCACCGGCCAGCAAATGTTTCGTCAGAGGTTTACTGCGTGCTAGCCACAACGCTTGCGACGGAGAGCCGGTAAACGGAATGCCCAACCATTCCAACAGGCCAGCAACGTAAGCCTCAGTGTTGCCATATTTTGCGGTGCCTTCGTAAAGGTTGAAGACCACGTCTGGCTTGTGTTCCCGTAGACCGGCCAACAAAGCGGCGGAGTCATCGCTGACGCCCAAACGCGTCACCGGATAACCAGCTTCGATCAAGATTTTGCTGATGACATCGGAAGTGTATAAGATGTCGTGCTCCGAATCCGCGTCGGGATGGTCTGGCGGGAGGGTCGGTTCGTTGTAGAGAACCAAAACGCGAGAAGAGTGCATCATACGACACAAACTCCGACTGCGCAGCGCCATCGCAGAACCCCGAAAGCATCGATCCACTGATCGGCACCCGAGGCGCATTTCGCCAGTCGATCCGAGAGAATTTAGCACGTCGAAAGGGCCAGGAAAAGGCGAATACCGCAGAATCGGGAAAGATAGGAAATTTTTTCCTCGACAATGAGTCCCGAATTGCCCCCCTCGCCCAATTCTCTGCAGATCAGCGAAGGGCGGCCCGCATCGGCGTTGCTGGCCGTTGTCGCACTTGTGTCTGCGGCAACGCTAACCAATCTCCATGCCGAAACTGAGTCTGCGGCAACGCTAACCAATCTCCGGTGGGCCGTTGGCGTCTGACGCGATAGGTGGTCAAGTAGTTGTAAATGTCCTTCTCGTCTTCCAGCGATTTGTACCCGTAACTTCGCATCTCGTGGATCGCTTGGTGCAGGGTCCAGCCGTTGTATTCCATGCGGTACAACGCGCAGTGATTCCCCGTCCGATGGATGCCCGCAAAGCAGTGGATCAGCACCGGATGATTCGCGGCGTCATCCATCACCTCGAAAAACACTTTCACCCCCTGCTCCGCTGGCACCGGCCCCCCATCGACGGAATACCAATGCCGCGGCGGAATGCGGACGTACTTCAGCCCTTGTTCCAGGCACCAAGCCTCTTCTGCTCGGTCGGGGGGAAGTTCCCCCAGAGAATAGCCCGCTCGCAGCGAAATGATGGTGCGGATCTGGTAATCGTGGATGATCCGTTGCAATCCCTGGAGCGTCAGTTGGCCACTGCGATACAGAACGCCATCTTCCACGATACGGAAATTCCGAAAATCTTTCTCCCGCTGCGAACGGTAGAGCAACGGCACCGCGAGAACAGCACTCAGCAATACGATGCCCCCCATCCAACGCGCTACCTTCGCCTTCATGGCTCGGCTCCCTCATGGATTGTCGCAATTCTCACTCCACCTACGCCCTTCGCCGCGATTCGCGCTTGCCCTTCGCATCGGCAGTTGAAACGCAACACTATAACGCACCGCGGAAAAATCGCCTAGTGCGATCTCGATGAGGTCTGCCGATCAGGCATCCGAACCTATACACTAAGATACTGCACTTAGGAGATGCCGCACTCGCTGACAGAACGGACGACCGAGAACCGCTCGTCGCGCCGCAGGTGACGATCGAGAAACGCTCGTTCGACCGCGATGCATTGCATCGGACCAGACTTAGAATCTTTCCGCCAAGGCGACCGTTGCTATGCCGAGTTATCATCCGCGTGAAATCGAACCTCGTTGGCAGGCTTATTGGGAAGAACACCGCACTTTCCGCACGCCGGACCCTGGCGATCCGAGCGTGGCTGGCAAACCCGCTTGCTACATCCTCGACATGTTTCCCTACCCCAGCGGCGCGGGCTTGCACGTCGGTCACCCCGAAGGCTACACCGCCACTGACATCCTGAGCCGTTTCCGGCGTATGCGTGGCTTCCATGTCTTGCATCCGATGGGATGGGATGCGTTCGGCCTACCGGCAGAACAACATGCCATCAGCACCGGCGAACATCCGAGCATCAACACGCAGAAGAACATCAACACCTTCCGCCGACAGATCAAATCCCTGGGCTTCAGCTACGATTGGGATCGCGAAGTCGATACCACCGACCCCAACTACGTCAAATGGACGCAGTGGATCTTTTTGGTTTTGTACGACACATGGTACGATCCGATGGCCCGTAAAGGCCGGCCCATCGCCGAGTTGCCTATCCCCGAATCGGTGCAAGGCCAAGGGGAACTGGCCGTGCGGAAATATCAAGACGCGCACCGCCTTGCCTACCAAGCCGAGGTGCCGGTCAATTGGTGCCCCGCCTTGGGAACGGTCCTAGCCAACGAAGAAGTGATCGACGGCAAGTCGGAGCGGGGGAATCATCCCGTGATTCGCATACCGCTTCGCCAATGGTTGCTGCGGATCACCGCTTACGCCGAACGCCTGCTCGAGGACTTAGAACCGCTGGATTGGTCGGAATCGATCAAAAAGATGCAACGCGATTGGATCGGTCGCAGCGAGGGAGCCGAGGTGGATTTCGCGTTGGCCAATGGCCTGGGGAGCATTCGCGTATTCACCACCCGTCCCGATACGTTATTCGGTGCCACTTACATGGTGCTGGCCCCGGAACATCCCTTGGTCGATCAGATCACTTCCGCCGAACAAAAACAAGCCGTGCAGGAGTATCAGCAAGCGGCGGCGCGCAAAAGCGATCTGGAACGTACCGAGTTGGCCAAGAAAAAAACCGGCGTCTTCACCGGAGCTTACGCGATCAACCCGGTCAATGACGAGAAAATTCCCATCTGGATCGCCGACTATGTACTAGCCAGCTATGGCACCGGGGCGATCATGGCCGTCCCTGCCCATGACGAACGCGACTTCGCGTTTGCCACCACCTTTGGCCTGCCCATTCGCATGGTGGTTCGGCCCCCCGAATCTTGGTTGAAAAAGACCGGCAGCACCATCGACCAACTCACGGAAGCCTACTGCGACGAGGGGACGGCCATTCATTCAGGGCCGTTCGATGGTCTGCCGTCGGCCGAGTTTAAGACACGCATCATCGCTTGGCTGGAATCGAAAAAAGTGGGCCAAAAGAAGGTCAACTACAAACTTCGCGATTGGTTGTTCAGCCGACAACGCTACTGGGGCGAACCGTTCCCGTTGTTGCACGAACTGGATGAAGCAGGTCAACCGACCGGATGGATTCGTCCGCTTACCCTGGCTGACTTGCCGTTGAAACTGCCGGAAATGTCCGACTTCCAACCGACCAGTTCACCCGAAGGTCCGCTCTCCAAAGCCACCGATTGGGTCAATGTCACCCTCAACGGCAAGAAGTATCGCCGAGAAACCAACACCATGCCGCAATGGGCCGGCTCGTGTTGGTATTACATTCGCTACCTCGACCCTCACAATGACCAGGCCTTTTGTGATCCTCACAAGGCCGAGTATTGGTTGCCCGTGGATCTTTATGTTGGCGGGGCCGAACATGCGGTCTTGCATCTGTTGTATGCCCGATTCTGGCATAAGGTCTTATATGATCGCGGATACCTCCCCTGCCCCGAACCCTTTCAGCGGTTGGTGAATCAGGGAATGATCCTCGGGGAGATGGAATTTACCGGTTTTCAACTCAACGGTGCCTGGATCTCTGGGAAAGAAGTGGATTTCGACGGTGGCGCAGCCTTCACCAAAGGCCCTTCACCGATGCCGGTACAAACTGTCGCGTTGACCGAAGACCAGGTCGAAAAGTCGGGCGAACACTTTGTCCTCAAAGAGAAACCGGATATCCGTGTCGATGCCCGATCTTATAAGATGTCCAAAAGTCGCGGCAATGTCATCAATCCTGATGATGTCGTGAAAGAATATGGCGCGGATAGCCTGCGCCTGTATGAGATGTTTATGGGGCCATTAGAGGCGGTCAAACCTTGGAATATGCGATCCGTGGAAGGGGTGTATCGTTTCCTCAATCGCGTCTGGCGATTGGTGATCGACGAACATGCCGAGGAACGGAAATTGAATGCGTCGATCCAAGACGTCGAACTCGACAAGGAAACGCTACGCTGGCTGCATCGCACTATCCAGAAGGTCACCGAAGATACCGAAGGGCTGCGTTTCAACACCGCTATCGCCGCGATGATGGAATTCACCAATCATCTGACCAGCAAAGTCACGATTCGCCCCAAGTCGGTGATCGAAACCTTCGTGCTGCTGTTGTCTCCCTATGCCCCGCACCTGGCCGAAGAATTATGGGCCGCCTTGGGACATTCTTCCAGTCTGGCCTACGAGCCTTGGCCCCATTATGACCCGGCTCTGACGAAGGCGGAGGAAATCGAGATTCCGGTACAGGTCAACGGCAAACTCCGCTCGAAATTGCTGGTTCCCGTCGAACTCGATTCGGCCGCACTGGAAAAAATCGCTTTAGCCGATGAGAAAGTCTTGGAGCAAACCGCGGGCAAGACCATCAAGAAAGTGATCGTCGTGCCGAAGAAGATGGTCAGCATCGTCGTCGGCTGACATGCGCATGCCCCCCTCGCTCGGATCGGATCCATGAGGGGCCGTACCAATGCCGATCCCTCGGATCGGACTGGCCCGAAGCGAAAAACGCCGTCCCTGGGGTCGATGATGGACCAAGATTTCGCGTTGCGTTACGGAGCAATCCTCGCATCCAAGCCAAAACCCACTTTTTCGTTGCGTTGCGGCAATCGCGGACACAACAAAAACGCTTCGGACCGCGGCGGACAACAGGAGGCAGAGTATTCCTTGGGAAGTTGCAGTTGAATCGGTTCGCTTTCGTAACGACGCGGCTTCAGATCGCCGAGAAACTGAAATTCACGTCCGGTCAGATCAACGAACGCACTGACCGGAGGCGGGTCGTCCCCACGATCGGGACCGACAATTGTCAAGGTGATCTGCCCCGCATCGTCTCCGGTGCGCACCCACTGCGGCTGCCACGGGCAATTCGCCGAACAGAGAAACTGCACAGGAACTTGCACCTTGTACGCTCGCCGCGGCGGTTTTAACTGGAACTTGACGGTGACCATGCTCGGCTCACAACGGACCTCTTGCCCATCGATTTCCCGCACTAAGGCAATTTGCCCCGAAACGGGCACTTCCACCGCAGAATCGGTTTTGACGTTCGTCGGTAACGAGTAGGGGCGGGTCGAGATCATGGTCATCCGCTCCAGCACCTCTTGCGGTCCCCGCACGATCACGGTGGCCGGCTCTAGCACGCATTGACTAATGCGATCTTCCAAAGCGTGATCGAGCCGTACTTGCAGCGGTCGTTCAATCAGTCGGCGTACCGTGATCGGAATGCGATTTTGGCCGACGATCACTGCCCCGCGAACACCGGGGAAGGTAGGCAGATCCTCATTGCGGACCCGAATGGTATCGAGGTAGCGTGCTTCATGACTGCGTTCCGTCGCGGCGCTAAAGACCAAGTTCAAGGAAATTTCGCCACGGTGGATCTGCTCCCGCAGATCCCGCAACCGCGACGGCGGACCGGTAAACGTCGCCAGAATCTGACTAGGGCCGTTCACCTCGAGGCTGTAGCGTTCCGCATCTGTGGGAGAAAGCGCAATGGTCACCGGAATCGGTACATTATCGAGGATCTCTTGATCCCGATTGCGGGCATGCAACCAGATCAGGAAAGCCAACGTCACCGCTACCGCGATCGAAAAAATACGATCGATCATGAGTCCCTTCCTAGTGCAGACGAATCATCCCTGAGAACACCTGAGAACCGCCGCGACCGAGAAAACCGAGCGTCGGCTTGGCCGAATCCATCGGGAGAACTCCTCCCAAATTCATTGAGGGGGCACTCCTCGGAGTTCCACTCCTCCCATCACCGATTCCCCGACGAATCGGCGTTGAATCAGCGTTTTCGCCCACCGCTTTGCTCGGGGTTTTGCCCTCGAAGGGAAATTCAAGCAGCGTTGCGTCTTTGGCCGAACCAACGGGTCCTCCAAAGGGAGCGCCAATTCGGGAAGCGTTTGCCCACCGAACGGTATGTCTCGCAGGGGCAGAGTTCCTCAGCCAAGCGCCGGCACAGATTCTCGCGTGGCACTGCTTCCAAGACTCCCCGACGAGCTAAGGAGATGCGTCCGGTTTCTTCGCTGACCACTAGCAGGATGGCATCAGTTTCATCGGACAAGCCCATGGCCGCACGATGACGCATCCCGGTCTTCGGGGCATCGGCGGAAGGTTGGCCCAAAGGCAATTGGCAAGCCGCGGCTGCGATGCGGCCAGCGGAGATGATGACCGCACCGTCGTGCAGAGGACTATGATGATGAAACACCGCGCGGAGCAACGACGGCGACAGCTCGGCATCCAAGCGTTCGCCGGTTTCGATGTAAGGCTCTAGCGAATGTTCGCGTTGGATCGCGATTAAGGCCCCGATGCGATCGCGGGATAGCGCCATGGCCAAGTTAGCCAGTTTATCCGAGATCGGTTGCGGAGCCTCGGCCCCAAACAGACGCAGACCGCGATAATGTCCCAACAGCATCAACCCGCGGCGTAATTCGGGTTGGAAGATGATCAACAACCCCATGACAGCGGTGGTGAGAATGTAGTCGAGGAACTTGCCTAATTCGGTCAGATGAAATTGGGCGATCAATAACTGCGCGACCAGGAAAAGCCCCACGCCCACTAAGCCTAGGCCGCGGACGATACCGGCTCCGCGCGTGTTTCGCAAAAACCGTAGCACCACATAGATGCCCACGGCCAGGATGCCGATCTCGATCAGATCCCGCCAATCGATCGAGTCAATCATGAATTCTACCTGGCTCCCCAAGGTCGCACTCCGAGCAAAATTAGGCCATAGAGGTTCTGCCCTCCCGGTCGTATCGACCGGAACAATCCATAGCGCTGAAGGCGAATCGCCTCGACTCCCCGCACCGGAACTAGTCCCGGCGCTGAAGGCGAATCGCCTCGACTACCCGCACTGCGTCTCGCGTCGCGGCCACGTCATGGACCCGGAAGATCTGGGCCGTTCGTCGCGTGTCGGCCACACAAGCCACGGCTAATGAACCTGCCAGCCGCTGTTCTAAGGATCGCCCCAGCCACCGTCCCAAGAAGCCCTTGCGTGACACCCCGAGCAAGACGGGCCGACCTAAATCGGCGAAAGCATCCAGATGCGCCAGCAATCGCCAGTTGTGTTCGTCGGTCTTGCCAAAACCGATCCCCGGATCCAGTACGGCACGTTCTACCGGAATACCCTGAGCTTGCATCCATTGCAACCGCAACTGTAGGTACTGCTTTACTTCCACCACGACATCGTCGTAATGCGGTTGCAGTTGCATCGTCGCGGGGGTGCCTTGCATGTGCATGAGTACCACCCCGGCTTGGAATTGCCGTACGACCTCGATCATCTGCGGATCGCCCGTCAGTGCCGTCACATCGTTGATAATCGCCGCCCCAGCTTCAAGCGCCTGCCGTGCCACCTCCGCTTTGGAAGTATCCACCGAGATGGGAACGTTCAGTTCCCGCACCAAAGCCGACACCACCGGCACCACTCGGCGTAACTCCGTCTCCACATCGACCGGTTGCGAACCAGGCCGGGTCGATTCACCTCCGACATCGATCAGATCGGCTCCTTCCGCGACCATCTGCCGGGCTCGGGCCAACGCCCGTTCCACCGAATGATACAAACCACCATCCGAGAAACTATCTGGAGTGACATTCAAAATGCCCATGACCTGAGCGCGTGGACTGCTCAGGTCGAAGGTGTACTGCCGACACTGCCACCACCAAGGCGAGGAAGTTACGGTTGCCCCATCACGGGGTTCGCTTCGCACGGTTGACACGTTCGGACGTTCCACGGTTTCTCCAGCATCGAGGTAATCTGCACCGCTAATTGATCGATGGCCATTTTGCGAGCAGTGGCATTCGACTCGCCCAGTTCAGGAATGCCTCGGCCGAACGCATTGACCACC
>CALEEC010000217.1 GCA_937949245.1 uncultured Gemmataceae bacterium
CGCACGCCAGTCGTCGGGGATACTCGAGACTCGTGAGCCGACGACGCCAATCGTCGGGTGTTTTCCCAGCAGTCGTGGGGGGGCCGCAATACCCGAGGACTGGCGTCCGCGGTTCCTATGATCACGCGAACAATCTTGGAACCGACGACGCCAGTCGTCGGGTGTTTCCCCAGCAGTCGTCGGGGGTTTTTTCAGTTCGTTCGGTTCACGCGGCCAATTTGAGTGGTTGCGCTTGACGGATCGAGGCTTGGACGAAGCACTCGAAAATCTGCATGTCGAGTGCCGTGGCCGTGTCCGATTCCGGGTGCCATTGCACCCCAACGCAGAACCAATCAGGATCGACGCTTTCGATGGCTTCAATCACGCCATCGGGCGATCGAGCACCGACCCGCAATTTCTTGGCCACGACGTTCACCGCTTGATGATGATCGCTGTTGACGCGGAGTTCGCCTCCGCCGTAAATCTCCTCCAAGCGCGTCTTGGGTTCAATCAAAACGATGTGCCGATGCGGTCCGCCACTGGGGTCAAAGTGCGGCATGGCCTTGGGCATGTCGTTGGGCAAATGCAGATAAGTCGTTCCCCCCAGGACGGCATTCAGTTGTTGCATTCCTAAGCCGATGGCCAACAATGGTTTGCGGCGAGCGATGATCTTGTTCAGCAGCAACCGATCGCTTAATTCACGCCGTTCCGCCATGGGAATGACGGCCGAGCTGGTCGGCAAATTCTGTCGCCGAGGGTCCATGTCGAGGCCGCCGGTCATGACCACACCATCGAGTTTGTCCAACAGTTCCTCAAACTCGGCGTCTTTATTCAGCGGGGGAATCAGTACTGGCAGACCGCCGGCAGTGACGATGGCATCGAAATAACCAGCGTTGAGCCGGGCATGAGCAGGGTAGTGTTTCGAGGCGGCGTAATAGTCGGTGTTGATGCCAATCAGCGGACGAATGGTGCGAGCAGGCATGAACCCTCCCTCCTGGAGAAAATCGGACGACCTCGATTCCGTGAGGCCGATGGGGGTATCCGTCACAATGGAGGTTCGCAGAACTTGGCCAGTCCTCGGCGAACAAATTGAATCTAACGAACCGCACAAACCACTTTCAAGCCCGAGCTGGCCGGTTGCGGAAAAATTTTTTGCTCCGGCAGTGTCTCAAACTACGCAAAGTGCGCAACGGGTGCAGTTGCAAGCGGATACAGCGGATGAAAGCATTGCTCAGTCCGGGGGGACTTCCCGAGAATCGTCAAGCCGCGGCGGGTTCTGGTCGATGCTATGTCGTGCAAGTCGTGGCCGGTTTCATTCCGGTGGCGGTACGCGTTGGCCAAACGGCCCGGTTCGCGCGAACTAGGAGGGATTTCTCGTGAGCCAGACGAATTTACCTTCGTCCATTCACCTTGGCTTTCTGAGTATCTTCCAGGAGGCGAGCGGTTTCTTCGGAGGGTATTTGGTGACCAACTCCTGGGGCCGACCGTTGGAATATCGCGTCAGTACGGCTGTGCAACCGAATCGGGTGCAGCAAGTGCTTTATGGCCCCACACTCACGGAATACATCGTCAACGATGTCATTGGCAAGACGCTCATCGATAAATGCAGTGTGCCGGTGCATTTGGTTGTGGTCGATACGTTGTCGGCTTTAGCGCTGCGTTCGCGGGTTGAAGTTGCCGTCGTGGCCGTGGTGCCCCCCGAAGCTGCCCAGAAGGCATCGGGGGGAGAGTGGATTTCCCTAGCTCATGCGAGGTCGTCGCTGCCGTTGGCTTATTCTGCACGCTTTGCCGCCGATGCGGACTACTTGGCTGCCGTCCTCGAACGCGTCGATCCGGCCTTGGATCTGAGCGAACCGTTTGGCCGAATCCGTGAAGCCACCAACGAAGCGCGCAAAATGGGGGTGATGAGCCGTGCCGTGGCCGTTGCTTGACATTCCCGAGGCGGAAGGCTTCGCTCCGCCCGAATGTTTCCGTTACGACCAGAGCTTGGCCGTCGATACCACCTTGGAATCGCGACTGTATCGCGATCTCGACGTGCAGACGCGCACGGCTCGTTTGCTGCACGAAATGCCATGGGTGCGTAGCGTCGGCAAACTGGAACTGACGGTCCAGACGGAAGGTTGGAAATTCCCGGTGCCGCCTGTCGAGCCGCTAACCCCGCAACCGCGGCGAGAAGCGATGCCCCCCTCGGATGCATCGGCTCGCCGCGAAGCGGCAGCAGTAGTTCCTGCTCCACCTCCCGATGCCGATCGGTTGACATTCCAGCCGGCAACCGCATCTTCAGCCGATGCCGCGGCAGGTGTGCTCGATGCTGCGGTGTCTTCGGGGCATCTTGTGTCATCCACGCCCCAGCAGGCAGCGGCATCCATGCCTCATGCTGCGGCCGGTGCCCTCCCTGCCGCGGCCGGTGAGGCCGTGGTGTTGCCCCCGTTGCCGGATCAGCCGACCGAACCCAAGAAAGCGAAAATCCGTCCCAAACCGACGGCCGAAACGGTGATTTTGAAAGATCGCCTGATGTATCTGCTGCAACCGCCGTTGGATTATCTGTTCACCGGCAAACAAGTCGAAGTGCCGTTCAAGCCGTTTCCGTATCAGTTGGAAGGAATCGCCTTTCTGATGCCGCGTCATGCGGCCTTGCTCGCCGATGAGATGGGGTTGGGCAAGACCATGCAAACGATCCTTTCCTTGCGCTTGCTGTTTCACACCGGCATGATTCGCAAGGCGTTGCTGATCTGCCCGAAACCCTTGGTGTACAACTGGTGTCGCGAGTTGAAGTTGTGGGCCCCCGATCTACCGTTTGAAATTTTAGGCGGAGATGGAGAGAACCGCAGACGCTTGTGGACGGTGTCGCAGACGCCGTTGAAGATCGTCAACTACGAGACGTTAACGCGTGATGCCGACCTGATCCAGGATGAACGCGTGGCCTTCGATGTCGTCGTACTCGACGAAGCCCAACGGATCAAAAACCGCGAGTCGAAGACGGCTCAGGTAGTCAGGAGCATCCGACGTGCCCGCAGTTGGGCGTTGACGGG
>CALEEC010000218.1 GCA_937949245.1 uncultured Gemmataceae bacterium
GTGCGAAGCGTGATGGCGGCATGGCACTTCCTCGGCAAACAGTAGCACTGTTAAAAGCGGCGTGTGAAATGGCGAAAGCCATGCCTGCGGATGCGATTGTGGTCTTGACCGAAACCGATCTCGATTGGGATGCGGTGCATCGGATCTTGTCCGATCACAAATATTTAATCGCCGCCGAAAACAAAGCCGTTGCTCAGAAACTTCGTGGCATGCCTGCCTTTGCTTCGGCCGTCTTGGAAATCAACCCGGAAAAAATGCCAACGCAAGAGCGGCTCAGCTTGGCTCTGCTCAAAGCGATTGCCATCGAGAAACTCTTGCCGGGATCCGATGTGATCGTGGTTTACAACGGCATCAGTGTCGATGATCCCGATTTTCCCGAACGCATCGATAGCTTGAGCGTATTGCATCTAAGCGAACACCTCGAGCGGATGACCGCTCAAGACCTTCGCAAACTCGATACCCAAGTCCCCCTGGATACGTTGCGTTTGGTCGTCGATTTGGCGATGGAAATTGGCCGCGAAGGACGCGAAGGCCATCCCGTGGGCACCATCTTAGTGGTGGGAGACACCCGCAAGGTGCTGTCCATGTCACGCCCGATCAACTTCAACCCATTTCGCGGTTACAGCAAAGCCGAACGCGACTTGCGCGATCGGCGGGTCCGCGAACAGATCAAAGACCTCGCCCAACTCGATGGGGCCATTCTCATCGGTCGTGATGGAATCGCTGTGGCTGCCTGTCTGTATCTCGATGTTCCTACCGATGGCATCAACTTGAGCAAAGGTTTGGGCAGTCGACATTGGGCCGCCGCGGGGATCAGCCGCAAGACCAACGCTATCGCTTTGTGCGTCAGCCAATCCTCTGGGACGGTACGGCTATTCCAGAATGGCGAACTTGCCTTGCACATCGAACCGTTAGCTCGACCCCACGTTTGGCAACCCTTCCGATTGGAAACCCAAGAGAACGACTCCGTTCCCACCCCTGCTGTTCCTTGAAATGATGGGGGCGGTGTTGGGGACGACAGGGTAGTTGTTGCGATCCCACCCCGTCGTTCGACGCGTTAGCTGAACCACCGCGTCTTATCCTTCGGCACAGCGGGCGTACGCCCGCCATGCCCGTTATCAGCACCTCCGTCGACGTAGGGGTGTCCATCTCTCCGGCGACGGACGTTCACGGCCCGCCCTGGAGTCGACGACGCTTGTCGTCGAGTGTCAACGAAACCCCCGTGGACTGGCGTCGCGGCTCTTGTCGTGTCAGCGAAACCCCCGCAGAGTGCGTCCGCGGCTCATAGCATCGCGAAATCTCTCCCGGTGCCGACGACGCCTGGGGGCAGGGGATTCATCCCACAACACCGAGCGAACGAATTTCGGCTCCCTCTGGCAGGGAAAAAAATCGTTGGATTTTTTGCCCAATCGTTCTCCAAGACGACATCTAATTTAGGCGATAAGGAACGGAGCTTTTATCGGATGCCGTATTGAATTCTGCCAATCTCCACTCCTGCCAAGAGGACTTCAGAATGCTCGAAATCACCGGCTCGAGCCACACCTTCTGCGATGGCGTTTCTCGCCGTAACTTTCTACGCATCGGTGCTTTAGGCACCACACTTACTTTAGCGGACATGCTGCGTGCCCAAGCCGCCAACCAGGCCGGCAGCACGCCCACGCGACTGAAGTCGGCCATCATGATCTATCTGCCCGGCGGACCGTCGCATATGGACATGTACGACCTGAAACCCGACGCCCCCGCCGAGTTCCGCGGCGAATTCAAGCCGATCCCGACCAACGTTCCTGGTGTGCAGATCTGCGAACATTTTCCGTTGCAGGCGAAAATATTCGACAAACTCGCCGTGGTTCGGTCGTTGGTGTCGGTCGATGAACATTCCGATTCGTTGGTGATGACCGGCTACCCAGAGCGCGTGAACCGACAAGCCGATCACCCGTCGTTCGGAGCCGTTGTTTCCAGGGTGCGTAGTCAGGGGGTGCAAGCGGTTCCGCCGTTCGTCAGCCTACGCGGCATGACCCGCGGAACGGAACCGGGTTTCCTCGGCATTTCGCATCGCCCTTTCACGCCCAGCGGTCAAGCCAGCTCCAATCTTCGGTTGCAAAATAGTGTCTCCGAAGAACGCTTGGCGCAACGCAAAAACCTGCTGGATGCCTTCGACGATGTCCGCCGCGACATCGACGCTTCGGGAACCATGTCGGGCATCGACAGCTTTACCGATCGCGCCTTGGAAATGATCACCTCCGGGGCGGTACGCAAAGCTCTCGATCTGTCGAAAGTCGATAGTGCTACCCGGGAAAGGTACAAAGGCGTCGAGCAATTCCTGACGGCTCGCCGACTGGTCGAAGCTGGCGTCGGCTGCGTTACGCTGTCGATCGGCGGTTGGGACACCCACGGCAACAACTTCAAAACTTTGGCCAAGCAATTGCCTCAGGTCGATCGGGGAATCGCAAACCTGATCCGCGATCTGCATGACCTCGGCCTAGCCAATGACGTGGTGACGGTCATGTGGGGCGAATTCGGTCGGACGCCGAAGATCAACAACAACGCCGGCCGCGATCACTGGGCACCGGCCATGTCCGCTTTGGTCGCTGGGGGCGGGCTGAAGATGGGGCAAGCGATTGGCTCGACGACTGCCCGCGGGGAACGTCCCAAGGATCGCCGTTACAGTGTGCCGCAATTGCTGGCGACCTTGTATCGCGCCATCGGCATTAACCCGGCACAAACCTTCCTCAACGGTGCAGGCCGACCCATGTACATCCTCGACGAACGCGATCCGGTCACCGAATTGCTCTAATTCTGTCACGATTCGCATCGATCGATTCCGCTGACCGTTCCGCTCCGCCGAGCCTTTCCGTGCGATGCCCAAGTAGCTGCATCCGCGCGAAAGGCTCGGTATCTTTGCCCGAAGCAACTCCTGTTCGTCAACCAACTGGGACTTGGGGCCACCCCCCCACCCGAAGTAGGGTGGGGGAATGCCTTGGTTGCTTCCTTGGCATAGGAGCAAGTAATGGACGCGGCTATTAGAGAATTGGAGGAGAAAGAAAGCAGAGCAAGCCAAGGCGAAACCGAATTGCTAAGAAAAACTCGATCCCCGAGTCGTGGGCGAGCGATCGCAAATGAGTGTAGAACGAACGCTCGGGGACGGACGGGCTCTTCGCCTGCCCATCCCTTCGGCAGCCTGGCAACCATCAGCCGTGGAAGATTTTTAGGGGTCGGTGAAGGCCCATAGCTTTGCGTCGCCGCTTTTCAGCGGGTTTGCCCTTTCGAGGATGAAAGGCGTTCTCCGACTCGGGCTGTTGTCGCTTGGCTTGCTCCCGAGGAAAGCCACCAAAACTGACTTTCTCGTTTGCTACTGTTTACTGTAGTTCGTGTTCTTGACTCTTGCAAATCAATTTTGCAATTCTTCGGCGGAAGTACCTAGCCAGTCTTGAGTTATGTTATCGTGATGTCGCGTTATTTTTTGTGTCATCTACCGTCATCCTCAGGACTTAATTTCCGGCACCAGGCAGCGTCTCAGGATCAGGCCGGGGCTGCCGAGGCGTTTTGGCGGGCTTTGCGAGCATCGATGAACGATTTGACGCACAAAAACTCGAAGATCGCCGACAGCAAGGTCATCAAAACGCCAGCCAACACCGAGGCTTTCCCTAAGTCCAGGCCACCACGGATCATCGGCACCAGACCGCTGATGGCACCGAGCAATCCGACCACCGCAGCCAGGTGCATGAAATGCTTGCGTTGGTGGGGCAACAGCAACGACAAGGTCCCAAGCAGCATCAAAGCCAAACCGAACCACGTCGGAATCAGAGCCGTCATGCTTGGCTTGCCATCGCTACCGACGTTGGGGCCGAGCGCTTCCAGATAACTGGCGATTCCTAAAACGGCTAAGAGCAGACCAAACAACAGAGCGAACTTCGGCATAAAGGGGAGCTCCAGGATGGAAGGAGAAAACAAGTCTATTTCAGTGGCACTTTCGCGGGGTGCTTTCGCACCTAGAGAAGTGCGAGCGCCGGAAAAAGCCCATCGTTCCCGTGATACCTCAGAAAGTGCTATCGCGGAAGAACGCTGATCTATCGGTTACAGTTGCACCTCGGGGAGTGCTTCGGGGGCTTGACGATTCTGCGTTTCGTGAGCGATGGTCTGGGCCAACGTCAGGTAGGCAACCGCGATCGGAGCATCGGGATACTTCGAGACGATCGGTTCGCCTTGATCGCTGCACTCGGCCACCCGCGGATCGATCGGCAGTTCGCCCAACAGAGGTACGCCGGCTTCCTGAGCAAGTTTCTTCCCGCCGCCGGTGCGAAAGATATCGTAGCGTTTGCCATCGTCGCCGATGAAATGGCTCATGTTTTCGATGATGCCCAACACCGGCACTTTGACTTCGCGGAACATCCGCAGCCCTTTGCGGGCATCGATCAAGCTGATGTCCTGCGGCGTAGTCACTATCACAGCCCCGGTCAACGGCGCGCTTTGGGTGAGAGTCAATTGCGCATCGCCGGTGCCGGGGGGAAGGTCGATC
Source organism: uncultured Gemmataceae bacterium (assembly GCA_937949245.1). Lineage (GTDB taxonomy): Bacteria > Planctomycetota > Planctomycetia > Gemmatales > Gemmataceae > CALEEC01. Next base: position 4,517 of record CALEEC010000218.1, read on the forward strand.
ACCAAATAATCCAACACTCCCCAATCGACGCTGAACAAGAACGCCTGCACGGCTTGGGCCACTTTCGGACCCCGCCAAATAATGGCTTGGTTGGGATCGACCATGAAGCCCATCGACATCAACTTCAAGCCGTACTTGAGGATCGGAAACGGAGTGGTCCGCTGATCGACGGTGCCCAGCCCCATCATCATGGGGACCGAAGGCCCATAGATGTCGGCGTCCATCAAACCGACGGAATGCCCGAGTTTATGCAAGGCCAGGGCGAGGTTGGCAGCTACCGTCGATTTCCCCACGCCACCTTTGCCGCTGGCCACCGCAAGGACATGTCGCACCCCCGGCAAGGCTTTGGCAGGCATGCCGGGACCAGGAGGTTGCATCGCAGAAACTCCTTACTCAGGAAGAAGATTTGGCCGTCGATGCCGACGAGACGACCTGCGACATCTTCCGCAAGTTTTCCAGTGTGTAAATCCCCGTGTCGTGCCCATCGTTCCAGATAATCTGATAGGCATAATAGCCGCGCGGGAGCATCTGGACCGGACTGGGGGCACCCGCAGCCAATTCGCGTGGGCTTAGCACCCGAAACGGGTCCGGCGGCTTGGCCCGTTGTTCTTGGCAAGCCGCGCACGGGCATTGCTGCCGTAACGTCTGCCAAGTCACCGCGGTGCGAATGCCGTCGCTCCAGTCGATCACCAATTGATCCCCTTCGCGTTTCAGCTTCACGGGGCGCAACACCGGCGAACCGCTCATCGCCTCATCCTCGAACGCACCTCAGAAATCACTCATCCTTAGTATAGGAAGTTCCCCCAGCGAACGGCCGCAAAATAGCAGTGAATCAAGGCTATTTTGGCAAGCCGGCCGCAAGCCTCCACTTGCGGCTATTTTGTTTGGACCAGCGGTAGCACGATGCGATCAATGTCGGCTTCGCTTTGGATATCCCCCGTGACATTGCCGAACAATTCCCAAGTTTCGGACAATTCCGCACTCTTGCCGGGGGCGAGTTTGACGAGCACTCCCACGGTTTCCAGTTCCAGC
>CALEEC010000219.1 GCA_937949245.1 uncultured Gemmataceae bacterium
AGCCGCGGACGCTAGTCCGCGGGTGTTGCACAGACACCTGACGACGGATTGGGAAAACACCCGGCGATTGAAGAAACCACCCGACGACTCGCGTCGTCGGTTCCCCTCAACCTAACGACTGGCATCTCGGTTCCAGGGAGCCGTCGAGCAAAGCCGCGAATGTCAGAGCAAGGTAACAGTTTCGCCGGCTTCGGGAACGCCGACATCGTCGAAGCCCATATCGCGGAGCATTGCAGCTAGCGCGTCGGCTTGTTCGCGTTCGCCGTGAATGAGCCGAATTTGTCCGATCTTGCCAACCAAAGGTTCGAGATACGCTTGGAAGTCGGCACGATCCGCGTGCCCGGAAAAACCTTCAAGTTGGACCACGTCAATCCATTTGCTCCAATCTTTGCCCAAAAATCGCACCGTGGATTTTGGCTCGAGCAAACGTCGGCCGGTCGTGCCGTGGGCTTGGTAACTGACCAGCACCACCGTCGAGCGGGGGTCGTCGATGTGTTCTTTCAGATGATGGACGATCCGCCCGGCATCGCACATTCCGCTAGCAGCCAAGATGATAGCGGGGCCGGGTTGCTGCGTCAGATACATGCTTTCTTCAAAATCGCGGATGTAACGGACGGTATCTCCGCCCAGAATGTCGTCTATGGTGCCGAACTTCTCGGCAATTTGCGGTTGCAAGCATTCGGGATGCCGGCGATAAACCTTGGCAATCTCGGCCGCGAGCGGGCTATCGACATAAATCGGCATCTGCGGAATCTGGTGCTGCCGAATGCCGAGTTGCAGGTAGTGGATGATCAGTTGAATGCGTCCCAGACTGAAGGCGGGTATCAGAATCTTCCCACCGCGGGCATAGGTGCGGTTGACGATGTCGTAGAGTTTTTCCGAAGTTTGGTCGATCGGTTCGTGCAGTCGATTGCCGTAAACACTTTCGCAGACAAGCAGATCAGAAGGAGGCACTGGGGCACTGGGCTTCAGAATCGGTACGCATCGCCGGCCCAGATCTCCGGTGAAGGTGACGGTATGCAGGCGTTGAGGACCGCGGATTTTCAGATGCACCATTGCCGCACCGAGGATGTGGCCGGCTTCGATCAGGTGTAATTGGGCAACTTGGGCAATTTCGCGGGGTTTGTGGAAATCGACAGCAATGCACTGATCGAGGACATGCTCGACGTCGGTTCGAGTGTACAGAGGTTCGATCAGCGGTTCCGCGTATTGGCGTTGGATGTTGAGGAAGGCGGCATCTTCCTCTTGAATGCGGGCGGAATCGGCGAGCATGACCGCGATCAGATCGCGGGTCGCGGGGGTGCAGTAGATGGGGCCTTGGTAGCCATGCCGTATCAGGGTGGGCAAATTGCCGCAATGGTCGATGTGGGCGTGACTAATAATGACAGCGTCCAGACGATGCGGATCGAACGGGAAGTGATCGTTGCGCAGGCGAGCTTCTTCCCGCCGACCTTGATACAGGCCGCAATCGAGCAAAATTTTCCGATGGCCGACTTCCAGCAAATGCATAGAGCCGGTGACCATCCTCGCCGCTCCCCAGAAGGTGAGTCGCGGATGCGCCGAGTGAGAAACCGTCGAAGGTGTAGAAGGCTTTATCATAACTTCATTGTATCGCAAAGCCTCTGCAATTGCGACATGGAGTTTGGCCCACGATGCAACACACGCAAAGGGTTAGATGGTAATCGACTTCGTTGCGATTCGCAACGCTATTCCAGGAGCATTTTTTGATGTCACTAGCCGATTTACGCAAAGAATATACGCAAGGCGGTCTGTTGGAGTCGCAGGCAGACGCTGATCCGATCGTCCAGTTTCAACGCTGGTTCGATCAAGCGTTGCAAGCCCAAGTCCCCGAACCGAACGCCATGACCTTGGCTACGGTCGGCCGTGATCTGCGCCCCTCGGCACGCATCGTGTTGCTCAAAGGCTGCGACTCGCGGGGCTTCACGTTCTTCACCAATTATGCTAGTCGCAAAGGCCAGGAATTGGCAGAAAACCCCTACGCTGCCTTGGTATTTTTTTGGCCCGACCTCGAACGCCAGGTCCGCGTGGAAGGGAAGGTCGAAAAAACGACCGAAGCGGAGTCGGACGATTACTACCAGCATCGGCCGATGGGGAGTCGGTTGGGGGCTTGGGCGTCCCCTCAAAGCCAGGTGATTCCCGATCGTGATTGGCTCGAAGCGCGGCATCGAGAATTGCAAGCTCAGTTCGGCGACCAAATTCCGCGTCCGGCCCATTGGGGAGGCTATCGGTTGGTTCCCGATACCATCGAATTTTGGCAAGGCCGACCAAGTCGATTGCACGATCGCTTGCGTTATCGGCGCACGCCGACCGGTTGGCTGCGCGAACGGCTCGCGCCGTAAAGTTCGCCTTGCCGGTGGTTGGTCTCCTGGCCCACCGCGTTTCGCATCTGCGAACCGCTGGGAGACAGCGGGACGATGCCGGCGGATGGCATAGGCTGCAAGAGTTGTCGGTGTAGATGGCGAGACGGCAAGACAATGCCGCGTAGGTGCGGGGCGATGGTAAATCTCCCGCGAACGGATTGTTTCCTGCCCCGGCGTTGGGATAGAATCTGGGCGAACATCAAGTGATTTCCCCCACCTGGAGGTGTTCGACGATGCGTTGGCTGGCATGGGTGCGTTGGTGCGGCGTCAGTGGATTCGCAGTGCTGTTACTCGCTTCGGTCGGGGCGATGCAAGAAGCGCCGCAGACCGTTCGCGAAGCCCCAGCGAGCGATTGGCCGACGTTTCGAGGCAATCCGCAGCAGACCGGCTACGTCGAGGCCGCCTTGCCCGACAAACTGGAGATCCGCTGGAAGTTTAAGACCAGCGATGCCATCGAGGGGGCGGCCGCGATTGTGCAAGGGGTGGTCTATGTCGGTAGTTTCGATCAGCACTTGTACGCCATCGATTTGGCCAGCGGGACGCAAAAATGGAAAACCAAACTGGGGCCGATCAAAGCCGCTCCGGGGGTCCGCGAAGGGGTGGTTTACGTCGGCGATGTCGATGGCAAATTTTACGCCGTCGCGGCCGATTCGGGGAAACTCCTGTGGCAGTTTGCCACCGAAGGCGAGATTACCTCCGGTTGCAACTTCTCGAAGGAGGGGTTGATCTTGGTCGGTTCCCACGACCAAAACCTTTACGCGATCGATCGTTCGGGCAAAGCTGTCTGGCAGTTTCGCACTGAAGGGCCAGTCAATGGCTCGCCGGCCGTCGTCGGCAATCGAACCTTCATAGCCGGCTGCGATAGCATACTCCACGTCTTAGATACCACCAGCGGCAAAGAAGTGGCCGCGATCGACTTGGAGGGACAGGCCGGTGCGTCGGCCGCCGTCGATGGCGATCGCCTCTATGTCGGCACTATGAACAATCAGGTGCTCGGCATCGATTGGAAGCAAAAGAAAGTCGTCTGGACCTTCGAGGCACGCAAACGGCAGCAGCCGTTTTACTCCTCGGCCGCCGTGACCAAAGATCTGATCGTTGTCGGCAGTCGAGACAAGCGGTTGTACGCCCTGCAACGCACGACCGGACGCGAAGCCTGGAGTTTGTTGACCGAAGGTCGGGTCGATGCCTCGCCGGTCGTCGTGGGAAATCGCGTTTACGTTGGTTCGCTTGGCGATGAGGGAATGTTCTATAGTTTGGATCTAACCACAGGAGCCATCGTGCAAAAGTGGTCGCTGGACGGCGCGGTGACCGGCTCGGCGGCGGTCGGTGGAGGAGTCTTGGTAGTCGGCACGGAGAAAGGGACGCTGTATTGCTTTGGCAAATAAGCGCCCCCTACTGTTTGGGCCAATAATCCCCCCCCAGACCGTAGGTCTGCCGACATCGCTGCCGACACGAGGAAACCATGCGAATATTACTTGTTTCCGACATCCATGCGAATTGGCCCGCTCTGGAAGCGATCCAGGAGCGCTTCGATGCCTGTTTGTTTCTGGGCGACCTAGTCGACTACGGTTTGCAACCGCAACCTTGTATCGACTGGGTCCGTCAGCATGCGACCTACGCGGTGCGGGGCAATCACGATCACGGAGTGGCCCAAGGCGTGGCGATGCAGGGATCGTCGGGCTTTCGTTACCTCACGGCAGTGACGCGACCGCTGACATGTGCTCTGTTGTCCGAGCAAGAACGCCAATTCTTAGCCGAACTCCCCACGACGCAATACCTGACGCTCGACGGCCGGCGGTTTCTGTTGGTGCATGCTACCCCCCGCGATCCGATGGACGAGTATCCCCCGATCGATGTCGATTTCTGGAAACGTCGACTCGAAGGCATCGAGGTCGATTACGTTTGCGTCGGACACACGCACATTCCGTTTGAACTATCGGTCGGCAATTGCCGGGTCATCAACCCCGGAAGTGTCGGTCTGCAACGGGATGGCGACCCCCGCGCTTCCTACGCGATCTGGGAAAACGACAAAGTCGAGCTTAAGCGGATGGAATATCCCATCGAAAAAACCATCGAGGCGATTCGTCGGTATTCTCTCCCCGAGGATGCCCAAGAGATGCTCGTGGAAGTCTATCGCCATGGCAAACTCGGCACGCCCCGAGCGCCGGTTGCAGGAGGAAACTCATGAGCGATGCTCGATTCGTCGAAGAAGTCGAGATTCAAGGCCACATCATCGATTCACTCTTGTTGCCGAAAATCTTGGATGAAATCCTCACCCGCGGCGGTAGTTACGAGATCCGCGACATCCGTATCGGCAAAAAGCAAACCGACCCCAGCTATGCCCGCATCCAAGTGCGTGCCGACTCGCAAGAGGCCCTCGACGACATTCTCGATCAAATCCACGATCATGGCGCGGTGCCGACCCATGTGGCCGACTGTGAAACGCAACCGGCCGACATCGCGGGAGCCTATCCCGAAGGTTTCTACTGCACCACGAACTTTCGCACGCAGGTGCGCTTGCAGGGCGAATGGATCGATGTCGAAGATCAGGAGATGGACTGCGGCATCTTGATCGACCCCGAAGGAGCGGCCGCACGGTGCATCCCGATGACGCAAGTGCAAGTCGGCGACCGTATTGTGGTCGGTCGTCGGGGAGTGCGTGTGTTCCCGATCGAACAGCAGGGACGCAAGGAACTGTTCGAGTTCATGTCCAGTGCGGTTTCCAGTGAGAAGCCCAAAGGCGTCACCGTTCGCGAGATTGCCCAAGCGATGAAACGCACCAAAGCCGCCGGCGAAAAGATCCTGGCCGTGCTGGGGCCGGCGGTCGTGCATACCGGCGGCAGCGAATTGGTCTGCCGATTAATCCGCGAAGGGTATTTGCACATCTTGTTTGCCGGCAATGCCTTAGCCACGCACGACATGGAACAAGCCTTCTACGGCACTAGTTTGGGCATTTCCTTGGATCGCGGCCTGCCGGCCGAGGAAGGCCACGAACATCATCTACGCACCATCAATCGCATCCGACGCATCGGCGGAATTCGTCCAGCAGTCGAACGCGGCATTCTCACCAGCGGCATCATGTACGAATGCGTGCGTCATGGGATACCATATGTGTTGGCCGGCAGCATCCGCGACGATGGCCCGATCCCCGATGTCATTACCGACACCTTGGCCGCTCAAGCGGAAATGCGTCGGCACATCCCCGGCGTCGGCATGTGTTTGATGGTCGCCACGACTTTGCATTCGATCGCGACCGGCAATCTGCTGCCGGCCTGGGTGAAGGTGGCTTGCATCGACATTAACCCCTCGACGGTGACCAAATTGATGGATCGCGGCAGCGTGCAAACTATCGGCATCGTCAGCGATGCCGAACCCTTTCTACGGTCGTTGGTCAGTGAACTCAATCGAAGCGATTGATTCGTTTCGGTGGCTATTTGTGGAGTGTCGGCGATGCGACCTCATCCGCGCATTTTGATGTGTCCACCGGACCACTACGGCATCGAATATGAAATCAATCCGTGGATGAACCGTTCGCTCGGCAGCATTCGTGCGCTGGCATTCCAACAGTGGCAACGGCTGCGGGACACGCTGACGAGTTTGGGCGTGCAAGTGGAGATCCTCCCACCGCAACCGGGATTGCCGGACTTGGTGTTCACTGCCAATGCGGGATTGGTGTATCGGCAGAAGTTTTTCAGTTCGCGCTTCCGTCATGACGTGCGTGCCCGCGAAACGCCCTACTTCGATGCCTGGTTCGCTGCCCATGGTTTCGAGGTGGTCCATCTGCCCGAGGATTATTTTTTCGAGGGAGCTGGCGATGCCCTGTTCTGCGGCGATGCTTTGTTCGCGGGCTATCGCATTCGTTCCGATGTCCATGGGCATCAGTGGATCGGTCAGCAACTGGGGGTGCGCGTTTTGCCGTTGGAACTTGTCAATCCACGCTATTATCACCTCGATACCTGCTTTTGCCCCCTATCGGCGACCGAGGCCATCTACTTCCCCGACGCCTTTGATCCTTACGGCAAAAAGGTGCTGCAAAGTCATGTCCCCACGCTCTTGGCGGTGGTCGAAGCGGAAGCGGCACGCTTCGGTTGCAATGCAGTCGTTGTCGGCAAAACAGTCGTGCATAACACCGGTTGCCCCCGCTTGGCCGAGCAGTTGGCCCAGCGGGGCTATCGGTCGATCGAAGTGGAACTCGATGAATTTCTCAAAGCTGGCGGTAGTGCCAAGTGCTTGACCCTCCGCCTCGATGGAGAGGAAGCCGCCGTCTGGTAAGGAGAATGCTAAATAAGCAATCACTTATCCGACGGCAGCGATTAGCGATCCGATAGTATTGAAACTCAACCGACTCAGCTTGGGTATAATGAGTGTCGGAGTGACATGCCCACCGTTTGCGTCGCTCCGTGGGAAGCATTGATGTTCTGCAACAGTGAGATTCCATCTATGCTGCTTGCGCGCTTTACGGGTATCGCCTGGGCTTTGGTCCTCTCTTGGGTCGGGGCGACGAATGCCTCGGAGGCCAACGAGGTAATCACCGATAAACTGGGCAAAAAAATCGAAGACACCGCGGTAGTCGATCTGACGGGTCGGCACGATCGCTGGTACAATTACGCTGGCCAACGAGCCACCGTCGTGGTGTTCTTGTCGTTCGAGTGCCCCGTTTCCAACAGTTACTCGCCCCTGTTGGCCGACCTGTACAAGCAATTCTCCGACAAGGGGATCGGCTTCCTGGGAATCTGTCCCACGACCGAACCGGTCGATACTGTAGCCAAATCGGTCAAGGAGTATCAACTGCCATTTCCGGTTGTGGTCGATCCGAAATTCGCCGTCGTGGATGCTTTCAAGGCGAAAATCACGCCGGAGGCGTTCGTGGTCGATCCCCACAAGATCCTGCGCTATCGCGGTCGCATCGATAACCAATGGCAAGCCCGTCTGCGTGCCAACGCGCAAGTGACCAGTCGCGATCTGAACGATGCGCTCGAAGCCCTCCTGGCGCAGCAACCGATCCGCGTGCCGGCGACCAAAGCTGTCGGTTGCCCCATTCTTCTCCCCCGAACCGCGTCTGCCGCCTTCAGTGCGCGAACGCCGACCTATCACCGCGACGTGGCCCCCATCTTGCAGCAACGCTGCATGGAGTGCCATCGCCCCGGAGCGGTTGGCCCCTTTTCGCTGACCAACTACAAGCAAGCCGTCACCTGGGGCATCGACATCAAAGAGTGGACGCAAACGGGTCGCATGCCCCCCTGGAAGCCGGTTGCCGGCCCGGCGTTCCACAATGAACGTAAAATGCCCGCCGCCGAGATCGCGACTTTGGCCGCTTGGGTCGATGCCGGCATGCCCGAGGGCGATCCGAAAGATGCTCCCCTCGCACCCACTTTTGCCGATGGGTGGATGTTGGGCACCCCAGATCTGATCCTCTCTCCCTCGGCCGACTTCCACCTTGGTCCCTCGGGGAACGATGTGTTCCGTTGTTTCGTTGTGCCGACGAATTTGACCGAAGATAAGTATGTCGTGGCCGTCGAGGTCAAGCCGGGCAATCCGCGGGTGGTGCATCACACCTTGCATTTCTTCGACACCGAAGGCCGCGGCCGTCGACTCGAACAAGCCGAATTGGCTCGGACCAAGAAACCGAACGAAACCGATTGGGGACCAGGCTATTCCGTGGCGATGGGCGTCGGTTTTTTGCCGGTGCCTAGTGCCACGGGCCGACCGACCTTCGGGGCGCTGCACGGCTGGGCCCCCGGACAAGTGCCGCGTTTCCTCCCCGAGGGATCGGGCTATTTCCTCCCCAAAGGCTCGGATGTGATCGTACAGGTGCATTATCACCGCAACGGCAAACCCGAAACCGATCGCACGCAAATTGGCCTGTACTTCGCCAAAAAGCCCGTTACCAAGCCTTGGCAAACGATCGTGGTGCCCGGTTTGTTCACCTGGATACCGGCTAACGCGGCCAATCACGTCGTTCGCGGCGCGGTCTGGACGTTGTCCGACTGCACGTTGTACTCCGTGATGCCCCACATGCACTTGCTGGGCAAGTCGGTCAAAATGACCATGACTCGACCCGACGAGAAGCCGATCACCTTGGTCGACATCCGCGACTGGGACTACAATTGGCAAGAAACCTACTGGTTCCGCGAACCGATCCGTGCTCCGAAGGGAACCAAACTCGAAATCGAAGCGGTGTACGACAACTCGGCCAACAATCCGAACAATCCCCGCAATCCTCCAGTGCCGGTGTTGTTCGGCGAACAGACGACCAACGAAATGCTCTTCGGCTTCATCGGTGCTATCAGCGATGCTCCGGGGCGAATTCGCTTCAGCCGCGAAGCGCCGAATCTCACCTCCCGCCAGCCGAAGCCTGCGGAACCGGCGAACCCGAAGAAGTGAAGGGATAGGAGGGACGCGATTATCGGCGCGTCGGCGGGGGAATCAGGAACCGACGACGCGCGTCGTCGGGGGGGCCGCAGGAGCCGACGACGCCAGTCGTCGTGTGGTCTTCGCAACACCCGACGAAGGCGGCAATCGCTCGCTCAGATGTGATACATCAACGCATCTGTCTTCGCCGACGAACCTTTGACCCGCAACGCTGGTTTTTCCAACACCACCAACGTATCCGGGCCAACGCTGTGCGTCAGCCAGACGTTGGAACCAATCACCGAACGGGCGCCAATGACGGTATTTCCACCCAAAATCGTCGCATTGGCATAGACGATCACATCATCTTGCAATGTCGGGTGCCGTTTGGTTCCGCGAATCAGTTCCCCCTCGGAGTCTTTGGCGAAACTCAACGCGCCGAGCGTTACTCCTTGATACAACTTCACCCCTGAGCCGATTTCGCAGGTTTCGCCAATGACCACCCCTGTGCCATGATCGATGAAAAAGCCTGGTCCGATGGTCGCGCCGGGGTGAATGTCGATGCCGGTCTTTGAGTGGGCGTATTCCGTCATCATCCGCGGCAAGTAGGGGACGCCCAACAGCAGTAATTCATGCGCCACCCGATAGATCGAGATGGCCTCCAAGCCGGGATAGCAGAAGACGATCTCGTAATGGCTCTTGGCGGCCGGATCGCCCCGGAACGCGGCATGAACGTCCTGATTCAGCACCTCGCGAATACTGGGCAAGCGTCGCAGCAACTCAATCGCTTTCACCTGGGCCAATGCTTCGCAATCGACGTAAGGAGATTCCGCACACAATTCATGCCGCAGCGCCCGAGCGATTTGCTGCGTCAATTTGTCGTGCAACGCATCGACCAGATTGCCGGCATAATATTCGATGTTGCCCAGGTACAAATTCTGTCGCCGACCGAATCCAGGGAAGAGCAGGTCGTACAGATCATTGATGATGTCGATGACCGCCTCGCGGCTGGGCAACGGTTGATGACCGAGATGATTGATCCGACTACATTCGGTGTAGCTGGCGACGAGCGCATCGGTAATTTCGGAAAGCCCTTCCTTCAAACGAATGTCGGTGGCCATGGATAGGTTCTCGGTCAGACGGCAGGAGCATCCTTACTCACGATGGTAGGCGGCCGCCGAATCGGCGTCAACAATCGCCTATTTTCTCTCATCGACCAAGTAGGGGGATGAATCTGAAACGAATCGCCGAAACTTGCAAGCACCACCGGTACGGAGGTGCATTTGAAACGAATCGCTGGGGACCAACGAGCGAACCACTGTCGCTCGATGGAATCACAGCGTCGTTGGTGTCGTGTCATTCCAAAACATCTCCGCATCTCCCGCTCTGATGTCGGCAATCGAGAAATCGAGCGATCTACCGTAGAAACCGCGTTCGCTTCATTCCACAATAACATAACTGAAGCGGTCCTCGTCAAGCAATGCAGGTTGAGAGTCGGAAAAGTGGACTTCGGCAGGCAGGTTGAGAATCGGACAAGCGGACTTCGGCAGGCAGGTTGTTGAGGGGTGAGGTGGTCGCGTCATGAGCCAAGTGATCGAAATTCGAGATCTGGACGAAGCGCGGAAGTTCCTGTTGCAAGGACTCTGGCTACAACGGGTGATGCATCCGTCGGCCAGCACCGTCAAGCCCACCTTGGAATGGTCGTTGGAAATCGCGGCTGGCGGTCAACCGCTGCCTCCCACGGGGTTTGTCGCGGACATCGGCTTTGTTGCCCTGGGGATGGACCGCGAAACCAAAGCCCAGCGCGACGCTATCACCGTGCCGGGGTTTCCCTCGGGGTTGATACGCACCTACGAAGATCATGTCTTGGGCAAACTGTACTCCGACTGGACCTTCGAGCGTGCTTCCGACGCCCTACGCCGCTATCAGGGACCCGACCAGAAACGCGATCGGTCCCGCGGCTTGGCCTACATCCTCAAACAGATCCGCGAACGCGGTCAACTGCTAGGGGTGGAACTGTCGCCGGCCCTGATTCGCACTTTGCTGGAAGGTTCTGCCGAAGATCACCTCGTTCGTGGTTGGGAATGGCTCAACAAAGATGGGCCGATGCCCTCATTGTTGCAGATGTACCAGGCTCTCATCGATGCAGCGCGACGCATGGCCGAGGTGCTGGCCCTGGAAGACGTGATTGCCTTGGAACAACGCACCGCTTTGGCCGACCTGGGCCAATATGTTGCCCATCGGCAAGTGTTGCAGATTGCCCATCGCCTGGAGGAAGGCTTGCCCAAACAAAAGGTACGTCCGTTGCCGGGGCGTCAGGAAGTGCCTACCCGCGTCCTGGATGAAGACGCCTACCCCGTGGGGGGCTTCTCGTCGATCTCCAATCGCGGATCGATCGAAAGTTTGTTGCATTCGCAATTGGCCTACATGGAGCCCGACCCGCAATCCCGCCCCGACTTGTTCGACATCAAGTTTTTGCGCGACGAACTGTACTACTACGCTCGGGATGAAAACCAGTTTTTGCGGCAACATAAATCCTTCGTCATCGTCCTGTTGCCCGATCTGGTCCAGGCCCGCTTCAAAGATCTGGAACTCCCCTGCCAACGAATTGTGCTGACGATGGCTCTGTTGCTGGCCACGGTACGCAAATTGGCCGACTGGCTGAGTACCGATGCGTTGCGCTTCGAGTTTCTGTTCCTGGTCGAAGAGCAAACCACTCCTTTGGACCACGAAAAGCATCTGCTGGAAATGCTGCTGCGGGAGTGGATTGAAAACGAGATTGTCGTCATCCGCGAGTTCGCCAAAACCTCGGACCTCAGCAAATATTGCGATCAGATAGCGCGGCGGAGTCTGTGTCAGGGACTGATGATCGGCGTCGATCCCCCGGTGTGGCAATCGGATTCGGCGTTGCTGTCGCAATTGCGGATTCAAGGACCGACACCGACGCTGACCGTGGAGGATCGCCCGATCCCCATCGATTCTCCCGAAGATGCGTTCGATCATTGGACGAAGACGCTAGAGGTGCTGTTGCAATTGTGGATCTGAAATGGCCCCTCGTCGCACCATGGGAACGCGCATGCCAGCGATAGGCGGAGTGCTGCTCTGCGGCGGGCAGAGTCGGCGGATGGGGCAACCGAAAGCCTGGTTGCCGATCGCCGGCGAACCGTTGCTGTGCCGAGTGGCCCGGCAGTTGGCCGAGGTCGTTGCTCCGGTCGTCGTTGTGGCCGCCCCAGAGCAACCTTTGCCCCCATTGCCCGGCGACATCCGCATTGTGTACGACGAACGCCCCAACCGCGGTCCGCTGCAAGGGATGGCTACCGGCATCCGCGCAGTGGCCGAGGAATGCGAGGCCGTCTTCGTCTCCGCTTGCGATGTGCCGTTGCTGCGGCCGAGTTTCATTCGGACTTTGTGCGAACAATTGGGCGACGAACTGGCCTTGGTGCCCTGGGCTAATCATCAAGCTTATCCGTTGTCGGCGATTTATCGTGTGTCGGTGCTACCGACCATCGACCAATTCTTGCGGGAAGATCGGTTGCGGGTCCGCGATCTGTTGCTAGTGGTTCCCACACGCTATCTGACACCAGCCGACTTCGCGACCGTCGATCCCCAGTTAGAATCGCTTTGCAATGTCAACACCCCCGAAGAATACGCCCAATCGTTGCGGACGCTGGGGTTGGAAGCAACCGCTGACGCGCTGGCAGAACGTCCTGAGCCGGCAGAAGATTCTTGACCCCCGCGGAGGACTGCAGTAGCCGGCAGAAGATTCTTGACGCCCGCAGATGGTTCGGTCACAATAGTATAGCCTGCCTGAAGCCTCCGACTCGCGCCTCGCGGTCTGAATTCCGTGGAAACTGTGCCATGAACTCTCGCCTCCTGTTGTTGTTGGGAATCGGTGCGTTGATGGGATTAGAGACCGACGCGGTGCGGTTGGCCGCTCAAGAGCCACCGCTACCGGCGGCATCGGCTCCCACGGCCCCAGTGGTCCGCTTGGAAGTGTCTCCGACGCAAGTTACCTTCCCGAGCAACCGCGAGGTGCAGCGCTTCGTCGTCTTGGCTCATCATGCTGATGGTCGCTCGTGGGAGGTAACCTCGGCAGTCCGTTGGCAGATCGACGATCCGAAGATCGTGCAGTTCGATCGTCCTGCGATCGCTCGGCCGTTGGCCGATGGAACGACGAAACTGACCGCAACTTGGGGGCAACACGCCGTCCATGCTACGATTCGCGTGCAGGAATTGGCACGGGAGCGCCCGGTCGAATTCCACCGCGACGTGCAACCGATCCTCACCAAAGCCGGGTGCAACTCGGGGGGGTGTCATGGGGCCCAACACGGCCGCGGGGGCTTCCGTCTCAGCCTGTTTGGCTTCGATCCGTGGTTCGATCACAGCCAAATCGTTCAGAGTGCCGAAGGGCGTCGGGTCGTGATTTCCGACCCAGAACGCAGCATCTTGTTGCGCAAGCCAGTGCTGCTGATGGAACACGGCGGCGGACAAAAGCTGCACCTAGGCAGCCGAGAATACGAAACCCTGCGGCAATGGCTGCAAGAAGGGGCCGCGGAACCATCGGCCAACGAGCCCACGGTGCAACGCCTAGAGGTCTTCCCATCGCAGCGGTTGTTGGTGCCCGGCGAGCAACAAACGCTGGTCGTCACGGCCATCTGGAGCGATGGCAAACGGCAAGACGTCACCGCGACGGCTCAATTCGACAGCTTGAACGAAGCCGTCGCGCAAGTGACCTCCACGGGGCTTGTCACCGCGAAAGCAGCAGGCGAAACCCACATCATGATCCGCTTTGCCGGTCAAGCCACCGTGGCACAAATGACACTCCCGTATGCTCGGATCTCCCCCTATCCGAAGTTGGAACGCCACAACTTCATCGACGACCTACTGATCGCCAAGTGGAAAGATCTCGGCTTGCTCCCATCGCTATTGTGTTCGGATGAGGAATTCTACCGCCGCATTCACTTGGACGTGATCGGCACCCTCCCTGAACCGCAAGCGATACGCCAATTTTTAGCCGATCGCGACCCCGACAAACGCCGCAAAGCCATCGATGCCATCCTCGATCGCCCCGAATTCGTCGATTACTGGGCATTGAAATGGGGCGACCTGCTGCGGATCAACCGCGATGCATTGACCGAAAAGGGGATGTGGAGTTTCCATAATTGGGTGCGAGCACAATTGCGTAATCGTGTGCCGATGGATGAATTCGTCCGCGACATCATCACCGCCGAGGGAAGCACCTTCACCGAAGGGCCGGCCAACTTCTTCCGCATCGGCAGATCCGCGGACGACTGGGCCGAGACGGTGGCTCAGGTGTTCCTCGGCGTGCGGATGCAGTGCGCCAAGTGCCATCATCACCCCTTCGAGAAATGGAGCCAAGACGACTACTACGGCATGTCGGCATTTTTCGTCCGCTTGGGCACCAAGAATAGCCAGGAATTCGGCTTGTTCGGCCAGGAGTCGGTGGTGTTTCTCCGCCCCACCGGCGAAGCGACCCATCCGCGTAACCGCGTTGTCGTGAAACCGCATCCGCTGGATGGCCCCATCCTCGACGACGAGTTCGATCGCCGACGCAAACTCGCCGAGTGGATGACGACCAAAGACAATCCCTTTTTCGCACGCAACTTGGCCAATCGCTTTTGGGGCTACCTGATGGGCCGGGGTTTGGTCGAACCACTGGACGACATGCGTGCCACCAATCCGGCCAGCAACCCGGCATTGCTTGACGCCCTGGCCCGCGATTTCGCCGAGCATCGCTTCGACCTGCGGCATCTGCTACGCACCATCCTGCAATCGCGAGCGTACCAATTGAAATCGACCGTGACGCCCGGCAATGCCGCCGACGTGGCGAACACCTATTTCACCCGCTACACGGTGCGCCGCTTGACAGCGGAACCGTTGGCCGACGCCATCGACTTTGCTACCGGCACGCGCGAGAAATATCAGGGACTGCCGTTGGGAGTGCGAGCCATCCAACTGCCCGATCCGCGGGTGCGGTCGTACTTGATGGACGTATTTGGCCGACC
>CALEEC010000220.1 GCA_937949245.1 uncultured Gemmataceae bacterium
CCGAAAATGCCTTTCAGCTACCGATCGTTGCCTATGCCGGAGCCAAGGACAAGCAAATTCTTGCCGGGCAGTTGATTGAGAAACGCCTCCAAGAGTTGAAAATCCCCACCATGAAGTTTCTGATTGCTCCCGAGTTGGCCCATCAATTTCCCGCGGAATGGCAACGCAAAGCCGAGCAAGAGTATCAAGCCTTTGTCGGCGAAGGCAAAGGTCGTAACCCGATGCCGGAGCGCGTGGTGTTCACGACCTACACTCTGAAGTATGCCAGTTGTCACTGGGTGGAACTGCTGGCGTTAGAAAAGCATTATCAACAAGCAAGGATCGATGCAACTCGCACCGAACAGACGTTTCGCGTCTCGACGCGGAACGTGCGGGCGTTTCGATTGATGCTTCCTGGGGGTGTGTTCCCGGCGCAAATCACTGTGGATGGGCAGCTCGTCGATACGAGCATCTTCACACGCACCTACATGCCGCAGGGGGTGTTGGAAAAGCGCGACGGCCAGTGGCAGGCGACGTTACCTCAAAAATGGCAAACCGATTGCCTGCGCACCCCCCGAAAGTTGCGGAACTTGCAAGGCCCCATCGACGACGCCTTCACCGACTCATTTGTGTGCGTCAATAGCTCCGGGCGTACTTGGCACGAAGCCACGGCCAGGGCCAGTGATGCGCAATTTGATCGCTTTGCTCAAGAATGGAACAAGTACATGCGGGGCCGACTGCCTTACAAAGGCGATGATGAAATTACAGATGCCGATATTGCCACCCGGCACTTGATCTTGTTCGGCGATCCACAGAGCAACCCGCTTTTAGGGCAAATCGTCGATCGGTTACCGATCCTCTGGACGAAAGACAAAATCATCTTCGACGGTCAGGAATACAAGACCGAAGACCATCTCCCGATGATGATTTATCCCAATCCTCTCAACCCGAGCCGATACGTGGTTATCAATTCGGGCCATACTTTCCACGCCGCCGAGTTTCAAGGAACCAACGCCTTGCTGTACCCGCGTCTGGGAGATTATGCCATCGTTCGACCGACGCCTACGGAACAGAACCCCGCCGCTTTTGAAGTCATCCGAGCAGGATTGTTCACCGATGAATGGAAATTGAAATGACATCTAGGCCAACAACGGAGGGAAATTCATGAAGGGGATCACCAGTGGCATCGTGCTATTGCTCGGGAGTTGGTATGCGAGCCAAACAGTAAATGCGGCCGATCCCGAAATCTTGATTCCGGGCGAGACGCTGGAAAAGTTGTGGAGCGAAGGCGAATTCACCGAAGGGCCGGCACTGGGGCCGGATGGATGCATCTACTTCAGTGACATCGGCAATCGCATCATGAAATTCGATCCGCAGACGAAACAAACGACCGTGTTTCGCAATCCGAGTGGGCGTTCCAACGGTCTGAAGTTTGACAAAAAAGGGCGACTCATTGCGTGTGAGGGTGCCAATACAGGGGGAAATCGAAGAATCAGTATCACCGAATTGGATGGCACGGTCAACACCCTAGCCGATCGCTATCAGAGGAAAAGATTCAATAGCCCGAACGATCTGACCCTCGATCAACAAGGACGCATTTATTTCACCGATCCGCGTTACGTCGGCAAGGAACCCCGCGAACTCGAAAAGGAAAGTGTCTACCGCATCGACCTGGATGGCACCGTGTCGCTGTTGACCGACGATGTGAATCGTCCGAATGGTATTGTGATCTCTCCCGATCAGAAGACCATCTACATTGCGGACCACTCGATACAACCCGAGGAGGGGCGAGTATTATGGGCGTTTCCGCTGCGTGCCGATGGCACCGTGGGAGCCAAGAAAAAACTGTACGATTTCGGCAAAGATCGCGGTATCGATGGTATGACGGTCACCTCGGAGGGGATCTTGGTGTTGACGGCTGGCAGGGGGAAGACGGCAGGCATCACCTTTTTGTCTCCCGAAGGGAAGAAGCTCGCCTTTCTACCGACGCCCGAAGATCCTACCAATGTTTGCTTCGGTGGGGCGGATAAATCGATTTTGTACATCACTGCAGGGAAATCGTTGTATCGGATTCGCCTGAACGTGAAGGGACTCTGATAGCCAAGCCAAGTGCTGACAGCTCAGTTCGGACAGCCAAGAGCTGATAGGCTTAGCTCGGGAAGCAGGCCAAGCATGGGGAAAACCTCCAGGGAAGGCACAACAATTCTTCCCTGGAGGAAAATGCTCCCTTACAAACCGAGCGCATCCAAGTCATCGATCATTTTGTCCAGGTCGTCTTTGGGACGATTGGGTTGAGACGGTTGCCGTCGAGCCAAGCCAACCGAAGTGCCCACGGCGGCTCGGCCGTCCTTGATCAATTCGGCATCCCGTTCGGACACCGCTTGCGTGATAGCATCGACCGCTTCACCGCCAAACAGTTTGGATAGGTCGATCTTCAAACCGCTGATCGCTCCGATCGGTGCTCCTGCAATTGCCGGCGTTTTATATTCCGGGAACATGATCGCTTGCTCGGGACAGACCCGCGAACAGGCCGGGCAGCCCTTCTTGCAGTTGTCTTGCGATTCCACAAAGATGCGTTCGAGGGAATCTACTCCGTAGACACCAAACAGACAGAAATCGAGACATTCCATACAGTTGGTGCATCGACTGTAGTCGATCACAGGATACCAACGACGATTGGTCGGCTTGAGCAATTCTTCCGGTTGAAAAGCCGCTTGTGCTGGCCCGGAGGTAGCTTCCGGGACGGAACCGTTGGCATCCTGCGTAGGGCCGTTTCCGTTGGTGGAGGTA
This sequence comes from uncultured Gemmataceae bacterium, assembly GCA_937949245.1. Classification (GTDB taxonomy): domain Bacteria; phylum Planctomycetota; class Planctomycetia; order Gemmatales; family Gemmataceae; genus CALEEC01. The sequence continues at coordinate 2,770 of CALEEC010000220.1, forward strand.
CTGCCCAAGATCGAGGCCAACGACGGTACACCAAGTTGCACCATCGTGAGGTGGGCAACCGCTTGTTCGGTTTGTCGGCGTTCGTGCCGTTCGCGACACTCGGCAGCGATTCGGCGAATTTCCCGCACGAAGGGTTCGGCCGTGTTCGCATCGCGTAAGTCGAGCGTATAGATGTATCGATCGGGGATCTGACCAGCCGAGCCAATCCCTTTGCTGGCCGATTCGGAGGCATCGCTTTCCTCGTCCTCCTCCTCTGCCGCATGCGACTTGAGCATGGTCACCCCTTGATGGCCACGAATGCCACAGCGGTCAAGCAACCAAAATGCTGCCCGTGGGTACAGCCAACTTAACACCACCATATCTCCGCGAACGGATTCGAGGAACAGGCGGCCAGTGTGTTGGGCATCGAGATCATACAGATTGGGCACGATAGAAACATCGATGCCGCTTTCCGTGATCAGGGCGGCGGCGAGACTTTCTTCCAAAGACCGTTTGGCCGGATGTTTGCCAGGGGCTTGCGATAAAACTACCGTGAGACGATGTCGGCTCATGGAATCGATTTCTCTTCAAGGGTTCTGGATCAATCGCAATCTACCTTACTCGAACTGCTAGGGCACAGGCTAGAGGGTTGGTGGATTTTTTCGCTGCTTGGACAGGCTGCCGATGCAGGCGCGAGTAGGTCGGACCGTCAGGATCGTCGGATCCGTTATCGCGGTTTCAGAAGTTGGGCGAATCGACCACGCCAATTCGGGGGGAGTTCGGCCGTGAGCGTGATCGGTTCGTGACGAATCGGATGCAGGAAGGTCAACGATCGCGCATGCAGAGCAATCGCCGAGCCGAAGAAAAAGCGCGAGCCATACTTCCGATCGCCGTAGATGGGATGGCCGATATGGGCCAGTTGGGCACGCAATTGATGCCGTCGGCCGGTTTGAGGACGCAATTCGATCCAAGTGAGGCCGGCCTGAAACGCTTTGCATTCGTAATGCAGGCGAGCAGGTTTGGCATCGGGATGATGGGCTTTCACCACCTCGACCCGTCCCGTCGAAGGATCTTTGCGTAACCATTGCTCCAGAGTGCCTGCTGCGGGTTTCACTTCACCTTCGAGGATGGCCCAATAGATTTTTTCGATGTTTCCTTCCCGGAATTGTTGGGACAGTCGCGCCGCCGCCTTGCTGGTGCGTGCAAACAGAAGGACTCCCGACACCGGTTTGTCCAGGCGATGAACGATTCCCAAAAAAACTTGGCCGGGCTTGGCGTATTTTTCTTTCAGGTAGCTTTTCACAACGCGGTCGAAGGTTTCTTCCGTGCCGTCATAATGCGTCGTGGGCCAACCCGAAGGCTTATCTACAGCGATGCAGTGATTGTCTTCGTAGAGAACGGTGAGAGAATCGGCCCAAGACATCGCTCCATCCTCTCCCCTCGACGATGTGCCCAGAATCGCTTGCGATGCCTGGGGGCATGCTGCTTCCATGCCCCCTTGCGTTCCAGGCGAGCTGTGCGGAAGTAGTTCCGTAGCCCCCTGGACATGCCGTTGACGTTGCACCGATTGCGCTCTCGGTTTGCACGGAGGTTGCGCCTGCTCAACGGCATCTGCTACGATGCCTCCGAGGAACGGTTGCGATAACGGGCCGACACGCGATCCATGAATCGCCGTTCTTCATCGGTGAGCGATTCTTTGCCGAATTGGTGAATTTTTTGCAGCAACTCATCCATACGGGCTTCTTCCGCGAGCCGTTGTTCGATTTCACGTTGCACTCGCCTGGCTTGCCGCTGTAGCAGCCAGCGTTTGATGAAGTTGGGGCGTTTCGGTTTCGGTTTGACTTCTTCATCGCGTTCCAAGCTGGTGTACCCCTGCGAGAAGTCGTAGCCGAACGCCGATTCTTCCCCGCCGGTTTCCAGGGCCAGCAACTGTTGCCGACACGACAGATACATGAACAGAGCCAAAGCGAACAACAACGTTTCATTCGTGACAAAAGCAATAACGCACATCACGATCGCCATGGCGTAACCGACGTACACGGCCGATTGCGTCCCTTGACGAAAGTCATTACGAGCCCATAGCACCGCCTGGAGGAGTCGGCCCCCGTCCAGGGGAAAAGCCGGGATCAAGTTGAACAGGAAGAGGAACCAATTCAGCCAAAAGAAACGTGCCACCCAAACGACCCACTCGGGCAACACGGGCAGAGCCATGGGAGTCACCCGCGTAGCTGGGTTTTCTTTCAACACCCAGGCATCGCCGAAGCGAACGACTTTGTCGAAGGAAATTTGTTCTGTCGATCCCTCAAGTTGAAAACGCGGATCGAGTTTGTGAACGGCCGTCAGACCTTCGCGGAAGTTGTGTAATTCGGGGAAGAAGGGATCGGAAAATGGATTGAGGTTTGGCAAATAGGAAGCGGTAAATAGCACTCCTGCACAAAGGATGCACAAGAGCAAATTCACTGCCGGTCCCCCCGCCGCGGTGATGAAGTTAGCACGCGGTTGATGCGGCACTTCGACATAAGCGAGGCCGCCCAAGGGCCAAATGAGGATCTCGTTGGCATCCCCTTCGACCCAGCGAGCGGCAAAGCAATGGCCAAACTCGTGCAACAGAACCGCGACAAAGAGCAGACCAAAATAGACCGCTGTCAGTTCAAGCCACAATTGCGGTGCTTTGGCAGCAAACCGAATGGTGAGGCCAAGGACGATAATGATAAAGAGAATGTGCAAGCGGACGGTGATGCCGAACGCCCGAAACAGCGGCAATGACCAGGTCATCGGATCGCGCATCGCATCCATCCCAGGAACGAAACGAGGGTCACTTCAGCGCGTGGGAGCATTTTAACAAGTCCTTTGCGTGCCCGCAATTCTTCAGTCCAAGATCCGATCCTTGGGCGGATATTCCTTCCTGGCGATTAGCGGTTGGATTCAGGTCGAGACGCGGCGTTATCACCTCCGCTGCGGGTGATGACTTCTCGAAGGGCCTTCCAGCCTAATTCCAAAACTTGCGGGGCTTTCATCTTCCAAAATACGGGGTTCATCAGTTCCAAAGACACGGCGCCGGTGTAGCCGATCTGATGCAATCGGTTCAAGATGGGGGCTAGGCGAATATCTCCCTCGCCGGGGAATACGCGATCCGCGTCGGTCGCTAATTCGCGGAGGACGCCGGCAACGTCGCACAGTTGCACATGGGCAAGGTTCTGGTTGGTCAGGCGGTCGAGATCTTCCGGCTTGCTTGGTCCTTTCCAATAATGGAACACGTCCAGACAAACCCCGACGTTCGGTTCGGGGCAATGAGAGATCAACGTCAAGGCCGTGTCAAGCGACGTACAAAAACTATCGGTGGCTCGAAACTCCAGAGCAATCTTGACATTGAACCCGGCGGCCCACTGGGCAGCTTGTGTCAGCGATACGACGGCACGCTCAATCGAGGTGGCATCAGGGCGTTGCACGAAATCCGCGAGCAAGATCAGGACCGGAATATCCAATTCCTGACAGATGTCTAACCGTCGGCGGAAATGATCGTAATGCGCCTTGCGTTGTTCGCCCTGCGATAGGAGCAATCCACCTTGATAGGCTGCTGCGATCAGGCGGACGTTCCGTTCGCTTAAGAGTTTGCGTGTGTCGGCGGCACTGCGATTTTCGAGGTGTTGTTCCAATTTGGTCAACCAAACCTCCATCGCAGTCGCGCCGGCGTCACCGAAAGCTGCGACGTCTTCGGCGAAACTTCGCGGTAAGGTGGTTGCTTCACTGATGCAGCATTGCATAGCCTGGCTCGCTGGGGAACCTTGGAAAAACAAGTTTTCCTGAATTCATGGTAGGTCTTCCTGAATTCATGGTAG
>CALEEC010000221.1 GCA_937949245.1 uncultured Gemmataceae bacterium
GGAAATTGCCCACGGAGCTAACTGGCCCCCTTCCACCAATTTAGCAATAGGGGACGAATTCGGCATCCGCTTCAGCCACAGGAGGGAAAATTCTTCCAAAAAGCGGGCGCAAGACGAGCAACGGCAGGACTGCTCAAACGCATCGCGTCGGCGTGAGTGGCAGCAAGCAATTTTGCTTCCCCCACCCATGCCGACGCGGTAGACACAACTTCCATCAGACAGGAACAATCCGACGCAATAGCGCAGACAATGCGATGATGCATCCCATTCAACCAAGATCAGTCACCGAGAGTGGTCGGCGAACTGGTAAACGGGTAAGTATTCAACGGCGAACCAGGATAATACAGCGGCTGGGCAGGGCTGAAATAAGGTTGCAAGCCGCTGAAGTAACCGGGCGCAGGCGGACCATACCAATCGCCGTACAACGGAGCAGGAGTCTGGAAGTGGGCATTGTACGGCCAATATTGATACCACGGAGCCAGGAAAAAGCCGGGGCGACAGGTTAACCCCCAGCAAGGACGGCCATAGCCGATGCGCACCCCATCGGCGTTCGCATGCGAAACCACAACCGCAGACAGCCCCAAGATCAGGGCCAGTGAAAGAATCCATCGACGCATGGGCAACACTCGACATCCGTGGGTGATTCAGGGAGTTCGAGCTTCCGCCGGGTGGAAGCCCGCGACATTCGACGCACAAGGATTCCCCACGCTTGGGCATTCGCCAAGCGGAAGTGGCGCACTTGGGAGCAAACAGATCGGCCGAATTCTGGCGCATCCGCTGCGTCTGCCAAGGAGAACGCCTTACGGAAAGTCCACCCGAACGCGAAAGAGATCGCCGGCGGAATAGTCTACCGAGACGACATCGCCATGAATCGGCAGATCGAACATCACTTCGCCTTTGCCGTCGAGCAGATGGGCCGACTTCGGATCGCGGGCGGTGCGAATTTCCGCCGAGCCGCCGAAGGCACTGCATTCGGCCAATTGCAACACGATCGACCGTGCTTCGCGGTCGTTTAGCTCCCCCGGGCGAAGCGTCGTCAGCAGCAGGTTGGGACGATCGATCTGCATCAACCAACCGCTAGGTCCAACGGGGGGCGGACCTTTGCTGGTCGGCACGACAATGCAGGGCGTCACCATGCCAATGGCCGTTTGCATCGGATAATCGCGATCGATGCCTAGTCCCAACTCGAAGACGTGAGCTTCTTCCTTCTCGGGCCGCAGAATCACGTCCAGCATCCGCGAACCGTTGCGCTGATGAAAGGGCAAACCGCAGGGATAAATCGACGTGGACGATCGGCCCAAACGCACTTCGAGGTAGTCCGGCGTGGTCGGCCGCGTATGGCCAGTGATGCTGCCGTTGCCGTTGACACCACGTATCAGCGTGGCCCGATCGTCCCGCCAAGCGAAGCGAGCGGCATAGTAGGCGTGCCACGGATAACCGGTCGGTGGACGTTCGGGATAGATTTCGATGCGGATTTCCAAAATCGGCCGCCCTAGCCAAGCGCGGAAGCGTTGTCGGAAGGTGGCCAAACGCTCGTTTTGCTCGTCGAGGATGGCCCCTTCGCTGACGATCTCTCCCAAAGCAGAGCCGTTGTGGGTGATCCGCACCTCTTTGGCCTGCATCCGGCTGCCGGGATTGAAGACCAATTGCTGCCCCAGCCGGGGGATGCGAGTGCGTGGATCGCGGATGGCGCGAAGGCCGCCGGTCTGCGGGTCGATCTCGGCTTCCAAATATTCGTTGCGGACTATGGTTCCGTCGGCCATTTTCAGCCGAACTCGCGGCAGCGGCGTGCCGGGCGGACCTTGGCGCGGAATCCAAGCAAAGCCCAACGGCGGAATCTCGACCACCAGTCGGGCCGCGTCGTCGTCGAACTGGGCCGCTCGGATCGGGGGTTCGATCGGCAGCGGGCCGCGAATTTCGTTGCTCTCAAACACCACCCGCCGGGTGAAACTACAAGGATTGAGGAATAGAAAGCCCGGCGGATTCTCCGGCGAACGAAGCTGCAACCTTTGGGCGAGGCGTTGCGCCCACTGGTGTTCGCATTCGAGCACTTGCCGGCGGAGCGTTTCGCTAGGGTGACTAGTGGGGTCGTCGTCCGGCCGAAGCGGCAGCGGATCGACTCCTTCGGCTTCGACGGCATCTTCGGTCGCTTGCAGGCGTTGCAGGTCGGCCCATTCCGTGTCGCTCCAGGGGGTAGCTTGCAGACTGCGGTACAGCCCGGCCAGTGTCCAGATGGCATCGAGTCGCCGACGCAGTCGGGCGTGTCGAGCGAAGGCCGACACCACATCCGGTCGACCGGCGTTGACCCGGCGTTCCAGATGGTCGGAAAAAAACTCATCCGCTCCCGCCGGGCCGATGTATTCGCCGGCCAAAGCATCGGTGAAATAGCGGCTGAACGTCGTCCATTGTCCTAGCACCGGCCCCAGTTGGTTGAGCATTAGCCAATCGGTGTAGAACGGCGAGGGGGGCTGGCCTGGAGTATGGGCCAAAGCCAACGTCGGAGCCGAGTCTTGCGTAATCGCTTGATACAACGAGTACACCAGGTTGAAATACGTTTGTGCCAAATGGCTGGGCAACGGTGGTCGGGCGAAGGCTTCGACATGCTTGCCATCGGGCGATGGCCATTGGACGATGCTGGCACGATGATTCGGAATCACCGCATCGTCGAAAGCAATCAACAAGGTGCGTCGTAGGCCGACGTTGTGCAACACCAAGGGCGTCTGCGGATGAAATGCCGAGCGACGCCGGGCCACTACTTCGACATCGATGCCCAACAATTCCTTGGCACGAGCCAACCCCGTGCGGAGGTTCCACAATTGCGACTCCAACGGCAACAGATCGTCTTCGCGATCGCGGTAGATGGCTCCGATGATTTCGACATTCGGGGGTGGCCCATCGGTACGCGTGTGCCGGGCCAATTCTTCGTAGCGTTGGGGGGCTTGCTGCCGCAGCCGTTCAAGCACATAAGCCGACCCCAAGACGTTATGCGGCTGCCCCAAACGCAAGCCCAAGGGCCAGTCGGCATCGAGTTGGGCTTCGTCCACCAAGGTGAGATCCAAAACGTGCATTTGCGAGGAATACAGCACATCGCGGGCCGACTGAAGTTTGCCGGCCGCGGCTTCCAGATGGCCGATGGCCTCGGCACGCCGCTCGGGGACCGCGACCGCCGCGACGGCCGACAAAACCTCGTTCCAGAAGCCCGCCACGTCCAACAAGTGTTCATGCTCCATCGCGTCGAAGAGCGATTCGACCATCAGATAGCCGAACCCCAGGCTGAAGAAGGGTTGCACCTGTTCGAGGGACAGCTCGAGCAAGGCCGCAACCTGGGGATCGAGGGGCGTTTCGCGTTCGCTGTCGTCGCGTAGGGCGCGGAGCATGTGGGCGAGGGTATCGGCACGATCAGCCACCGCGGGAAAATGGTACGCCCCGGCTCCGCGGACCCGCAGCGGCCAATCGTCGGGCAGAAACAACGGCGGCGATTCCGGCATGGCGTACACATGGCCCGCGGTCGGTTGTTCGTGGTCGTACTGCGACGCGACGCTCGGCGGATGCGCAGTGCCCCACAACAGGGCCGGATGCCACAGCACGACGAAGCCGTTGAGCCAAGCGGCCATCTCGTCTTCGTTGAGCAAGATCTGATGGTTGGTCGGCAAGCGATAGGGCGAAAGCAGAAACAAAGATCGATCGCTCATGGTGGCTTTCGGGGCTGTCGGGGCACGGTTGGCAATGCAAAGGTTCGTCCGTTCCTCTATATTAGGAAGAAACGTCCGTTCGCGACACCGTCGGCCCTTTGGAGCAGTTGCCATGAGCCGAACCCCAAGTCCGCCTCCATCGCTGAACCCCGTCCCTCCGTCTGCGACTCACGAAGCGGGCACGGCATGGTCGCTGCTGCTTTTGGCCGATATTGCGATCCAACAGGGAAAGCCGGACGGACTGCCGGAAGTGCATCGGCCGATCTGGGCCAAAGTCCGCGAAGCGTTCCAACATTACGAAGCCCAACGTGACGAACAGGCCCGGCAAGCCCTGCAAGCGATCCCGTTAGGTTCGCCCTTTTTGGAATGGAAAGTTCTGCTGCGTGGCTTGCTGGCTTATTCCGCCCAAGACGATGCCAAAGCAATCGACAATTGGCAACGGCTTGATCCGCGGCGACTACCGGCCAAGTTGGCCGCTCCGCTCCGTTGGCAGATCGACCCGACTTTCCGCCAAACGCTTCCCCGCCAACTCCAGCAGCAGTACTGTCAGCAAGCCATGCAATTACTCCCGTTGCCCGAGGCGCTGACGAAGTTGGCCCGGGCGTTGCATCAAACGTCGTTGACCTCTGCGTTTCGGTTGGCGGAAGAGTTGGTCGCTTTGTGGAAATCCCACCCGGCTCGGGTCGAACGCTTAGCCAATCTGTTCTATTGGCAAATTCTCGATCATGGCGAGCCGAAAGATCTATCGAAGTTCACCCAAATCTTCGGTCCGCCCAAGCACGACCCGAAGTTTATGCGGTTGCAAGCGTTGATCTACGAACGCCAAGGTCAAATCGTGTTGGCCAACACCTATTGGCATAGCTACGAACATTGGATCGCCACGCAACCGACACTTTGGCCTGGCCAGATGGGGGAACTAGCTCGAGCGATTCTCTGGGAACGCATGGGCCGAAACGCCCTGCAGTATCTTCAGAACGGCGACGACGATGAGTTCGACTTCATCGCGCAGCCATTAGGAGGCAAGCGCCCCACGCGGCTGCCGTTGCAACCGGACCATGAGGCCTGCTTCCGCACCAGCATGCGGTTGGCCCCCGATTGGCCCAAGCCGGCGGTCGCCCTGTTCGAGTATTATTTGCAGCAGCAACAAACCGATCGTGCCTTCGCCATGGCCGAAGAACTGCTGGCGCGTGATCCGCACCATTTGGGAGCGCTGAACGCCATGGCTCGCGTTCGCTGCGACCGCGGCGAATGGGAGGTGGCCCTCGAACTGACGCAACGGGCTTTGGCTACCGCTCCGCTCGATCCGCAGCAGCGCCGTCAGACCAGCGAAATTTACGAACGCTACATTCGACAAGCGTCGGCCCAGAAACGCTTCGACCGTGCCCGGCAATTGTTGGGGTCACTGCGCCAATTGCAACTGCTGGACAAAACGGTGATGCACCTCGCTTTGGAATGCGTGTTGGAACAGAAGGCCGGCAATTCCGCCCGCGTCGAGGCCATTCGCCAACAACTCTCGGCGAACCCCGTACAGCAAATCCAGAGCCTTTATTGCCTTGCCGTCGAAGCCATCGAGCAAAAATTGCAGACCAAAGGCAAGTCCGCTTACGAAAACGACTTGCAACGATTGCTCGACGAGCAAGGTTCCGTAATGACCCTGTGCGCCTTGCTCACCGCGGCGCAGTGGTATCGCGATGCCCAGGTGACGTATCGTGGACAAGCCACCTATCAAACCAAGCTCCACAAGTGGATGGACGCGCTCATCAAGACGCAACCAACCCCCGAGACGCTGCGAGCCTTGGGCGAGGTGCTGTTGGCGCAAAACCAGGTGTTTCGCCTGCGGAAGATCGTGAAGGCGGGCAAGGAGCTTTTCCCCAACAACCCGTGGTTCTGTTTCTTCGAGGCGGAACTCAAATGCATCCAATGGAAGGCTGGGCAAGCAGAGTTATCGACCGTATGGGAAGCCTATCAACGCGCCGCGCGGTTGGCCAAGGCGAAAACCAGCGAATACGCGGACCTGCTGGCCCGCATCGATGCCCGCCAAAAACAGTTGCCGGAAATGTTCACCGAGTTTTTTAGCTTCCTCTGACCTCGTCAGGAAGCTACGGAGATCGCGAAATTCGGTCGGGAAGATGCGGAGGTCGCGAAGCTCGGTCTAGTTTGCTGAAGCCCCAAGGCGTTGCGAGAGTCAACGATGAGCCAAGATCCCTATACTATCTTGGGTATCGATCCTCAGGCGGACGATGCCACGATTCGACAACGATACTTGCAATTGGTGCGTGAATTTCCGCCGGAACATGCCCCCGAGAAGTTCGCGGCCATTCGGGCGGCCTACGAACAGGTCCAATCGCTGGAGAGTCGCGTTAGCTACCGACTCTTCGCGCAGGGCAAAAACGATAGTGTGGAACAACTGATCGAGGACGTGCTATGTCAGATGCCGCGAACTCGGCCCCAACTGCGGCTATGGATGCAAACGGTCGCTCCGAAACCGTCGTCCTGACGGCCGAACGCATTGAGCAGCTTTTGGCCGACTTCCGCGATTGGCTCGTGCAAGCGACCCACGAGCCGATCCCCGACGTGACGCCCCCGGAACAAGAGGTCGATCTGTTCACCTTGGTCGCCCAGTTCACCGCGCTACGCCACGAGGTGCATCTGCAAACCAAGGCCACCCGGCAAGCGATCGAACAAAACCAAGAGATGCTGCGGCAGTTGACGCAGACCTACGATCTCCTTCGCAGCAGTACCGAATCCCTGCGTCAAGCCCGCGACACGATCGACGACCACCGCTTCGAGCAAGCCATTAGCCCGTTGCTCCGAGGGCTGATCGACGCCTACGATGCCCTGATCCTCGCGAGCCGAGAAGTGGAAAAACTGACACAGACTCTGCCGACGCTCCTGCAAGAGTTGGCCCCCGCGACTCTGCCTCCGTTACCGTCCTTGTCCGCTTGGAACGAACCGACGTTCATCCGCCGACCCACTCCCGAGCAAGCTCCCGGTTCGAGCGCTACCGCCGCGGCTAGCCAAGGCGCGACAAGCCAAGACGCGGCGAGCCAAAACACGGCAGGGCGGTCTTGGTTCGGTTGGTTGCGTGGGCGTCGATTGGCTACGCCGTGGACCGCGGCTTCAGCTCCGGCCTTGGAAGCAGAACCGCTGCTGGCATTATGGCAAGAGCGTTGGTTGGCCCTCGATGCCCAGCGACAAGCCTTGCAAGCCGATCACGTTCGCTTGCTTGCTTGGCAGCAAGCGGTACGCGACACTCAAGACGCCAACATGCAGCGCTGGCAGAACCTCGGCGAACGTCTCAACAAGATTCTCACGGGGTTGAGTACCGGCTATCAGATGAGTTTGCAGCGGCTCGACAAACTGCTGCCGCTAGTGGACTTGCAACCGATCGATGCTTTGGGTCGGCCCTATCAACCCGAGACGATGGAAGTGTTGGAAGCGGTCGAACAATCGGGCCGACCCAGTCACGAGGTTCTCGAGGTCGTGCGTCGTGGGTATTGGCGTAAGGGCAAGCTATTTCGCACAGCCCTGGTGCGCGTGGCCAAGTGAAGTTGCTGCCAGCTCCCGGCCACATCGATAGAATCTAGACGCCACGAAGTCGGCCCCACGGCCTCAGGCCAAGCGAACGGTTTATTCGTCGAACCGATCGAGCAGACGTTCGAGTTCGACAATGCGTTGCAGTCGTTGTTCGATCGTCGGAGCCGGCACAAGCGGTCCGGGGAATTCGGCAGATGCCGCAGGTGTCGGGGGGAGAGGCACCGCGAACGGAGCAATCGCCTGCAAGCGTTGCGCCCAGGCAATCCACGCTTGGGCATAGCTGAGGGCCGCTTGACTGGCCCAGTGTCCCCACAGGCCGCAGGATGCTTCGGGAGAGTCTCCGTCGAGTACGATGGTTCGGCCATCGTTGATGAGGTACAGGCGATTGCCGATGCCGTTGCGGCTATTCTGGATGATCGTGCTGCCCGGCCCGGCATGGTCGATGACGATGGTGTTGTTCCAACCATTGCCGACGTTGCGGATAACCTGGTTTGTTCGCGGTAGAAACGGAGCCGGTGCCTGAGCGAAACTAATCGCGGCCGTAGCACCTAGCCATCCGAGGATCGTCAGGATCATTCGTTGCATGATGGTGGCACTCCTAGAAAAGTGGGCGTTACCTCGTCCCGAGCAGCGGCGTCCGCCCGCCGTGCAGCATCCAAGCCCCAAACGATCAACTCGTCAGCACTGGTGCTTGCTTGGATTTTTGTTTCGACCACGGCGGGCCAACGCCTGCCGCTCGGAGGTAGCTAGCGCTCGCGGGATTGTCGATCGGGATTGTCGATCAGCGATTCACCGAACGAATGACGTTGCCGACCCCATTGCCCGAGTTGGTGATGACGTTCACGTTGATCTGGCCAGGAATCGTCGAGGTATTCCCCGTCGAAATCACGTTCCCCGAACCGTTACCGCTGTTGGCAATCACGTTGATGTTGATTCCCCCCATCCCCGGCAGATGGGGATAGGGCGATTGCCAACTGTAGCCGAAGTTCCCGCCGTTGCGACTAAGGATGGTGTTGCCTACACCGTTCCCACTGTCGCGGATGATGGTTTGGTTCCTTCCGCCGATGTTGCCGAAGGTCGGATACTGCCAGCCGAGCGTTCCAAAGAACCCCGGCCCATTCAGGGAGATCGCAGGTCCATTGAGCGGAGCCGCCCATCCGCCTTGGATCGCCAAGCCGGGCTGCCCCAGGTATCCCGGCGCAACGGGCCAAGCGATCCCCGCGATGGGGCCACCATTTCGAGCCACGATGGTATTGTTGACGCCATTGCCGCTGTCGCGAATGATGGTTTTGCTCACCGGCACTTGTGCCGAGACAGAATCGACCACAGCCAGCAGTCCCCAGACTGCCAGCCCCGACATCCAGGCGCGTTTCATGGGGGGAATCCTCAGAACGTTGATGTGCCAAGCCAGGTTGGAGAGACCAGCCACATTTTCCAACCTCTATCCGTCGAGGAAACGCCGCTGTTCGCAAGGTTTGCGCGTGCTTGCGGCAACGACCGCGAAAAATGCAAGAGACTTCGGACAGGTTCCACCAGGGGATGATACCGTGCCAATCACGACCGGTGAATCAGGAGAATCGTCGCTGGCGATTCCCAACCGGTGAAACGGAGGAATCATCGCCGGCGATTCAAAGCATGTTGAACGGGTCGATGTCGACCTGAAATTCAACGTTGCTAGGGGGGCGGGTGACGTGCAGCACTTCGCGTAAGACCTCGTGCAACCGAGCGGCACTGTCGGACTGGATCTGAAAATGGAAGCGATAGAATTGGTTCAGCTTGAACACCGGGGCTTCGGCCGGGCCAAGCACACGCAACTTGGCCTCTGCATGGGCCACGCGGCTAGGGCGAGCGATGGCTTCGCGGAAGGCACCGGCCAGGGTGTCGGCAAACTGGGCGGCCGCATCCTGATTTTCGCTCCGCACGATCAGCCGAGCCAGTTTCTGATAGGGGGGATACTGATGCAGCCGACGCACCTCCAACTCTTGTTGGGCGAAGGTGATGTAATCGTGTTTGGCCGCCAAAGCGATGCCCGGATGTTCCGGTGTGAAGGTCTGAATCAGCACCCGTCCGCCTTGGGCCCCTCGGCCGGTGCGTCCGGCGACCTGAGCCAGTAACTGGAACGTCCGTTCGGCCGAGCGGAAGTCCGGCAGATGCAAGCCGACATCGGCATTGATTACTCCCACTAGCGTCACATTGGGAAAGTCGAGTCCCTTGGCAATCATTTGGGTGCCGATCAGAATGTGGATCAGGCCGTTGCGAAATGCATCGAAGACGCGTTCGTGACTGCCCGGCTTGGACATGGTGTCGGAATCCATGCGGAAGACGGCCTTGTTAGGAAACTTTTCCTGGACCTCCGCTTGCAACTTTTCGGTGCCCAGCCCTTGGTAACGGATCGATGGCTTGGCACATTTGCTACATTGGGCCACGGGGGGGGTCTCGTAGCCGCAGTAATGACACATCAGCGAACCGCGTTGCCGATGGAAGGTCAACGACAGATCGCAATGAATGCAAGTTTCTACATGACCACATTCGGGGCAGTGAATATGCGTCGAAAAGCCCCGACGATTGAGCAACAATAGCACTTGCCCGCCGCGGTGCAACGCCTGACGCATGGCACTTTCGAGCGTCGGGCTAACGGCACTGAAACGCGTCCCACTTTTCGCCTCGTGCCGCAGATCGACCAGCCGAACTTCGGGCAGCGGACGATTCAGCACCCGTCGTGGCAAACGCAGCAGCGTGTAGGTGCCGCGTTGGGCATTGTGCCAACTTTCCAACGACGGCGTGGCTGATCCCATCAGAATCGGAATGTTCTCCATCTGAGCGCGGACCACGGCGACATCGCGGGCATGATACCGGGGCGTCGATTCTTGCTTGAAGCTGTTTTCGTGTTCCTCGTCGATGACGATCAACCCTAGTTTGCGGGTCGGGGCGAAAATGGCACTACGGGCACCGACAACCACTTGGACATTCCCACGATGCACCCGACGCCAATAGCCGGCCCGTTCGGCATCGGTTAAATGGCTGTGCAACACCGCGACATCGCCGCAGCGACCGCGGAAACGCTCGATGGTCTGCGGCGTGAGCGAAATTTCCGGCACCAAGACGATCGCTTCTTTCCCCTGACGCACCACCTCTTCGATGGCCCGCAGATACACCTCGGTCTTGCCCGAACCGGTGACACCGTGCAACAGAAAGGCGTGAAAGCCGCCGCTTTGCAACGCCTGCTGAATCGGCTGCCAGACGGCTTGTTGCTCGGCATTGAGTTCGGGCGTCGGGGAGATCTGCTTCTGCGGGTCGGCCGCGGGAGGGCGTTTTTCCATCCGCTGGGTCGTCCGCCGGACCAACCCCTTGGCCAACAACGCTTGCACCGGCCCGAAACCACACTGCAACTGACGCAGCAACTGCCGCTGTTCGATCGGCACCCCCGCTTGTTGGACGTGGTGCAGAATCGCTTTCTGTTTGAGCGTCAACGACGGCAGCGGTTCGGGAAGTTGATCGGGGGGGACGGCTTCGAGGAACCACGTCGGTCGAGTGCCGGCCTGATCGCGTACCCCGGCCGGTAACACCGCCGAGAGTACCTGCCCCCAACCGCACAGGTAGTAGTCGGCCATCCAACGCGTCAGTCGCAATAGCGATTCGGTCAGCAACACTTCGTCATCCAGCACCCGCAGGACCGATTTGACCGAACGCGACGGCGGAGTTTCGCTAAGGCGAATGCAGTAGCCGACCGTTGGTTTATCGCCCCGTCCGAACGGCACTTCCACTCGTTTGCCCACGGCGATAGCGGGGCGTAACACTTCGGGCACCGCGTAAGAGTAGGGCTGATCCAACGGTCGATCGAACACGACATCGGCGAGTACCCCTGCCGGCAAGTTCGGCCTATCGGGGTCGGTGCCGAACAGAGTCGGGATTGGAGTCGGAGTCGTTTCGTCGGAGGATGGCAACATCGGGTTCATGGAAATGCATTATCGCGATTCCGAGACGGTACACAAGCTCAGTTGTTGCCGATCAATCCCTCTGTCGATTCCTCCGGTCGCTGACGCTCTCGGCTCGCCTTTCGATTCCTCCGGTCACTGACGCTCTCGGCTCGCCAGTTCTGCAACAGGGCGAGCCAGGAGCGTTAGCGACTGGAGTCCGAACACCTCCGGTCGCTGACGCTCTCGGCTCGCCAGGAGCCGACAACGCCAGTCGTCGGGTGGTTATTCCCCCGTCGTTGGGTCGATGCGAAGCACCCGCGGACTGGCGTCCGCGGCTCTCATCCATCTCCGACGACGGACGTCTGCCGGCTTGCCGCGTCAACGAAACTCCGTCTTATCCCCTTGAGCGGCGGGCGTTAGCCCGCCATGTCAACGAAACTCCACGTCAGTCGCCGGTCGCTGGGGCAGGGGGCGTCGATCAACCTAAGAAACAAATTGCCCCAGATAGCCGCGCGATTGCCGTAAGGCACGTTTGCGATCGGCCAGTGAGCCTTCAAAGGCCCGATCTTCGACCTCGACGCACACCGGCCCGGTGTAGCCGACATCGGTCAGAGCAGCGAAGAATTTGCGCCAATCGACATCGCCCAACCCGGGGATTTTGCTAATGTACCACCCCAAACCGGTGACGCCGACTTCGTAGAGTTTCTCAGAGTCGATGCGCGTGTCTTTGGCATGCACATGGACGATGCGATCGCCGAACTCGCGGATGCAGCGTACCGGGTCGATCTGCTGCCAAATCAGGTGCGACGGGTCGAAGTTCAGGCCCAAGGTCCGCGTGGGGAATTGTTGAAACAAGCGACGCCAGACTGCGGGAGTCGAGGCGAGGTTTTTGCCTCCGGGCCACTCATCGCGGGAGAACAGCATCGGGCAATTCTCTAAGCCGATCTGCACCCCCGCGGCTTCGGCCGTCGCGATGATCTCGGACCACACCTCGACGCAGGTCGGCCAGTTCTCTTCGACGGTTTGTTTCCAGTTGCGACCGATGAAGGTGTTGACGACTTTGACGCCCAAGCGCGGTGCCAGACGAATCACTTTCTGCAAATGCGTCACGACCGTGCGTCGATGCTCCGGGTCGGGATCGAGCGGATTCGGATAGTAGCCCAAGGCGGAAATCGCGACGCCGTGCATGGCACACATCTCGCGGATGTGATGGATGGCGTCGCCGTCACAGACATCGACATCGATATGCGTGATGCCACCATAGCGCCGATCGGCCGAGCCTTTCGGCCAACACATCAATTCGACGCATCCGAAGCCTTCTTCCGAAGCGAAGGCCAAGATTTCTTCCAAACTCAATTCGCTGAGAATGGCGCTAACAAAACCCAATTGCATGGCATGCCCCTTGTAAGTGTTGCCGGTCGGTTCGCTTTCAGACGCGTACCCAGCAGCGCTCCTGATGGCTGCGCAGGATTGCTTCACAGAGTACCACCTCGCGGTGCCCATCGGCAAAGGTCGGATATGGAATACTCAGCCGATTGGCACGTCCCTGGTCCTTGGCTTCGATGGCTTCATAAACCAGCCGGAACAATTGTTTGAAGGTATCGGGGAACCCCTCGGCGTGTCCGCCGGGATAATTGGCCAACGGACGGATCGACGCATCGAGCAGGGCTGGGTCACGCGTCAGCCGTTCGTTGGGCCGATCGCGGTAGCCGACGTACAATGTGTTGGGTTCTTCGCTGTCCCAAGCCCAGGCCGATCGTTCAGCCGCGATGTCGAAGCGGATGCAGTTTTTGCGTCCCGCCGTGACTTGCGAAACGGTCAACACCCCAGAAGCGCCCCCACGGAAACGCAGCAGCACTGCGCCATAGTCTTCCGTGTCGATGGCAATGCTTTGTCGGGGGCCGGCCTCGGTCAAGGTGGTGAAGGTTTCCACCGAGCCTTGGATCGGCTTACGGATGGGGTGAACCGTCCGTAGATCGGCACACAGTTCCTCGACCTCCAAACCGGTGATAAAGCCGATCAGGTCGAGCCAATGGGTGCCAATGTCGGCCACCGCACGCAGTTCGCCTCCTTCGCTGGCCAAGACGCGCCAGTTGAAATCGGT
>CALEEC010000222.1 GCA_937949245.1 uncultured Gemmataceae bacterium
GCTAGCGACCACGCTCGTTGTTCATTCCAACGCTGTCACAGGATATTGCCGATGTCTAACTCTACCACGCAAGTTCCGTCAACGGATTGGCATACACTCTCCCCTGAACAAGTTTTAGCACGGCTCGGCACCGATCTGGACAAAGGGTTAAGCCTTGAGGAAGTGGCGAAGCGTCAGAAAGAATATGGCCCCAATGAATTGACGCGACGAACCGGACATGGACCTCTCATCACCTTCCTGCTCCAGTTTCATCAACCGTTGGTTTACATTTTGCTGGTCGCTGCTGTCGTCACGGGGTTTCTCGATGAATACGTCGATGCCGCGGTCATCTTTGGTGTAGTGTTCGTCAATGCAGTGGCAGGGTTTATTCAAGAATATCGGGCGGCCAAAGCCATCGATGCCTTGGCTAAATCGATGACGGCGGTGGCCGTCGTTCGCCGGGCCGGCCAGACCGTTCGCGTCCCTTCCCCACAATTGGTGCCCGGCGACATCGTGCTGCTGCAAAGCGGAGATCAAGTCCCCGCCGACCTGCGTCTGGTCCGCGTTCGAGATTTGCGAGCTGCCGAAGCGGCCTTGACCGGAGAATCCCTGCCGGTGGGTAAGTCGATCGACGTATTGCCCCGCGACACACCTCTAGCCGATCGCAAGAATCTCGCATTTGCCTCCGCTTTGGTCACTTACGGAATGGCCACCGGTGTCGTTGTGGCAACCGGGGATCGTACCGAAGTGGGCAAAATTCAACGCCTGATTCAATCTGCTGACGACTTGTCGACTCCTCTGACTCGGGAAATCGCACGTTTCAGCATGTGGTTGATGTATGTCATTCTCGGCGTGGCCGCTTTCACCTTCGCCGTGGGGCTACTCCAAGGGCAAAAAGTCGTCGATCTGTTTCATGCGTCGGTCGCTTTGGCGGTCGCGGCTATTCCCGAAGGACTCCCCGCAGCAGTCACCGTCGTGCTTGCCGTCGGCGTCTGGCGGATGGCCAAGCGGAATGCGATTATCCGCAAACTCCCCGCGGTGGAAGCATTGGGCAGCACCTCGGTCATTTGCTCCGATAAGACCGGCACCCTTACTGAGAATCAGATGACGGTGCAAGAGATTTGGTCCGATGGCCGAAGTTTTCACGTTACCGGAAGCGGTTATCACCCCGAAGGAACGGTCCATGACGAACAAGGCGGCCCAATGACCGAGATGGTCCGCGATTGTCTGCGTTGTGGGGTCTTGTGCAACGAAACTCGGCTCCTTCAAAAGGAGGGACGTTGGGACATCGAAGGCGATCCCACCGAAGGCGCTTTGCTGGTGGCCGGTCGGAAAGCAGGTCTCACCGAAGAGGCACTGGCCCAGGAGTTTCCACGCATTGATGTGATTCCGTTTGAGTCGGAGCATCAGTACATGGCCACCCTCCACGATGCTGGCCCCGGCAAACCACGAATCGTTTACCTGAAAGGCTCGGTCGAAAAAACCCTCGAACGCTGTGTCGGCGTCTCGGTCGATGAAGTGCATCAGCAAGCAGCCCAGATGGGGAGTAAGGGGCTTCGCGTTCTCGCCTTTGCCCGCAAAGAAGTGCCACTGGAACAATCCTCGATAACTCATGACGATGTACGCCACGGTTTGACCTTCCTAGGCATACAAGGGATGATGGACCCTCCTCGTCCCGCGGCCATTGATGCCGTCGCCGAATGTCAGTCTGCGGGCATTCAAGTCAAAATGATCACCGGCGATCATGCGACCACCGCCGCTGCGATTGCCGTGCAGTTGGGCTTAACTCGCTCAGGTTCCCACCAAGGACAACCCAAAGTCCTCACAGGGAAAGAACTCGAAAAGATTCCCGATGCCGACCTCCCCGAAGCTGCGAACTCGGCCGATGTTTTCGCTCGAGTGACGCCGGAACAAAAACTTCGCCTCGTCAAAGCCTTTCAAACCGGCGGTCGTGTAGTCGCTATGACCGGAGACGGCGTCAATGACGCTCCTGCTTTGAAACAAGCCGATATCGGCGTGGCGATGGGAATCGCCGGGACGGAAGTCGCCAAGGACGCCGCCGATATGGTCCTGACAGACGATAACTTCGCTTCGATCGTCGCCGCTGTGGAGGAAGGACGAGGGGTATTCGACAACCTCACCAAGTTCATCGTCTGGACCTTGCCGACCAATCTGGGCGAAGGGCTTGTGATTCTCATGTCGATTCTCATCGGTACGACTTTGCCCATCCTCCCGGTCCAGATCTTGTGGATCAACATGACCACGGCCATCCTGTTGGGCATGACGCTGACTTTCGAGCCAAAAGAACCCGACCTCATGGAGCGTCCGCCCCGTGATCCGAAACAGTCCTTCCTCACTCGCGATTTACTGCGTCGGATGATCTTAGTCGGCTGTTCGATGTTGCTCGGCGCTTTCACGTTGTTCAAATATGAGCTGTTCTACGGCACGTTAGCAGATAGTGACCAAGCCGAGACAGCCGCTCGAACTGTTGCGGTCAACGTCTTCATCATGGTGGAAGCCTTCTACCTGTTCAATTGTCGGCACCTGCGGCGTACTGTATTTCAGGGCGGTTTTTGGGGCAACCCGTGGGCTTTTGGCGGCTTCATCGCGATGGTGCTGCTGCAAGTGGTCTATACTTACGCCCCCTTTATGAATGTCGCGTTCCACTCGGCCCCGATTTCCGTAGGGGCTTGGGCACGCGTGTTTGCCTTCGCGTTTTTCGTATTTGTGATGATCGAAATCGAAACTTGGCTGACGAATCGCCCTTCGCAATCGAGCGTGTGATCGGTTAAGACGGTAGGTAGATGGAACGGCTCTCGTGTCGCATCTACCTGGTGTATCCCGGCGAGAGCCGGCAACCTCGGCGGTTTTCCGGTACATACGCGAAGACATGCGAGAGACTCTCGCTGTCGGGTCGATGAGCATCGGCGATCTGGGCAGGCTTTCGCTGCACATTCCATCTGGGAGAAAGCCGCTGTCGGATGGCGAAAGCCGGCGATCTGGGCAGACCTTCATCATGGAGTCGAATGATGCGTCGCTACCTTTGCAGTCTGTTGCTGTGGAGTTGTGCCGCAGGATTCGTGCCTGCGGCTGACTACGCCGAGGCTCGTAAACTGCTTCAGCATGGCAACTACTCCGAGGCACGCGACGTCTTCCAGCGACTTCGGCAAAACCCAACATTCCAAGTGGCCGCCACGATTGGTCTAGCCCGCACCTGGATTGCCGAAGGCCAATGGGATAAAGCCTTGGCCGAACTCGACGCACTCCCCGAAGCCCCCGATGCCCTTGCCGAAAAAGCCCACCTGCTGTTCCAACGGGGCCAATGGGACGAGGCCGACAAAGCCCTCGCCAAGATACTGGCCAAGAAGCCGGACCACTTCCTGGCCCGTTGGGTGCGTGCCCAGTTGTTCCGCGATCGTGGCCAACTCGAAGCTGCCGACAAGGAAATGCGTTGGTTTGTCCGCACCTACACTGCCTTAAGCGACGCCAATAAAGACATCCGAGATGCGGAAGTTCTACTGCTCGTCGGCCAAGCAGGGGCAGAAAACGCCCGTTGGCACCAACTGAGCGATCAGTTTCATTTCATCATCAACGAAGTTTATGCAGATGCATTGAAATACGATCCCGATTTATGGCAAGCGGAATACCTGATTGGTGCCTTGCTGCTAGAGAAATAC
>CALEEC010000223.1 GCA_937949245.1 uncultured Gemmataceae bacterium
CGTTCCTGGTACTCCGGGAGTTGGTCCGGGAATCGTTCTATGTAACCGCGAGTGGTCGTGAACCCTGCTCCCGGCCCGATCACCGCCCAACGATCAGGATAATGTAAGCCGATGTGCCAACTCCCGGCCCCTCCCATCGAAAAGCCGCGCAGTACCAACCGATTCGCGTCGATGCTGTCGCGACCGATCCATTTCTCACTGATGGCAAAAGCGTCTAACGCTTCAAATACATCCGTTTCGCCCGCCCAACGATAGGCGTTATTGCCACGTCCGTAGACTTCTAATTGAATGTGGTCTTGGTCTTTGGGAATTTCCTTGTCGCCCCGATGATTGTACAAAAATTTGACCTCAGTCAAGCTACTGTCACGGCCATGCAAAACGACATCGAGGCGATAGCGACGATTGGCAGCACCATACCCATGCGGCAAAGCCACGGCATACGGTTGCACCGAGCCATCGACCCGCGAACGATAGCCCCGCACAACGAAGACGCCGACTTGTTGCAACCAAGGAGCCTCGCCTCGAGCCGCTTGCGCCGAACGCAACAGTCCGCGATCCAAAACCTCCAACGTCCACTTGGCCGAATCCTTGTGGTAGAACTCCTGATGTCGCACGATCCAATCGGCCGCTTTCAGATACACTTCGATATCGGCCAAGATTGGATCGCCGACGCCCAGTTTTTTCAATTCTCGGATCTGTTGACGCAATTGCCGGGCGCGTTCCTCGATCGTTTGCAGCGTCTCGGCATCGATCTTTTGCGTTGGCGGGGCTTTGAAGTCGCCTTGTGCCGAACTGTACGATGCGAAGATCGCCCCACTCCACAAGATCGCATAGCAACAAACGCGTGAAAACATGACCTGCCCTCTGGTAGCTTAGCAGAAATCGACCATGCTAGAGTAGTTCCACGCTCGCAGCATCGCAAGAGAGCGAGTTGATTTCCCCAAAGCGTTCACCGAGATTCGCCATGAGTACTTCGATTACCGTTGCTCTTTCGGACGCTGGGATCGCCACATTGCGTTTGGACCAACCGAATAGCCGAGCGAACGTGCTAACGCTGGACTTGTGGTCCGAACTGGCAACACGACTGCAAGAAGTTGCCGCACAGCCGCAAGTGCGGGCTCTTCGGATCGAGTCGGGCAAACCAGGGATGTTCATCGCCGGAGCGGATCTGCGTCTTTTGGAGAAAACCGATGCCGACTCCCGCCCTGCCATACGCGAATTGCTCCAAGGAGGGAGTGCCGTCCTCGATCAATTAGCCCATTTCCCCCGACTGACCGTGGCGCAGATCGATGGCGTCGCGTTAGGGGGAGGATTGGAAGTTGCATTGGCTTGCGATCGCCGCATCTGCGGAACACATCCGAAAATCACCTTGGGACTGCCCGAAACGCGGTTCGGTTTGATCCCCGGTTGGGGAGGAACCCAACGCCTACCGCGATTGGTCGATCCGTTGTTCGCTCTGGAGCGTTTGGTATCCGCTGACTCACTCGGATCCATGCAGGCCTTGCAGGTCGGATTGATCCATGCGATCTTCGCCCTCGACCAGGAACGGGATTCACTTGAACGATGGATTATCGAACAAGCCCAAGCCACCGATTGGCGTGAGCAACGCGAACGCCTGCGACAGCCGCAATCGCTCCCAGTCGTCTCTGCAGCAGAGATCGTGGAAAGGTTACGGCCGTTAGCGACTCCTGCCCTACAAGAACAACCAACGCTGGTGGACGAGATTGTTGGCTTGGTGCTGACGGGATTACAAGAACCACTGGAAGTCGGCATGCAACGCGAGCAAGAGCTTTTCTTTCGGCTCGCAGGAACGCCGACCTCGGCTCACTGGATTCGCGAATTCTTTCGCCAAGCGAAAACCAAGACAGAGGGTACGCCACCGTCGGAGGCGAAATCCTGACAGCAGCGGCCGTTCCGTGGCATCGTTTTCTGCGGAGGTTCCGGCAACGACGACGATCCGAAGCTTAGTCCCCCGAACGACTTCCCTTCCGCGTTTACTCGGTTGTTTCCTTCGGAGGCTCCGACAACCAGAACGACACCACGAAGCCGAGCAAAAAGACACTGCTCCCGACTATCGCAGCGGCATAAGCCGTCTGGGCGAAGGTGTTCAGTTGGGGATACGACTTGGCTACGAACGGGGCAACAATGGAAGTAGTCACAAATGCCGCCGAGGTGCCAATCATCCGCCCGCCGACGTTGGCCGCAAAGCTCCCGGCGGTGCCGCGCAGGTGTGCCGGGAATGCTGTAGGCAAATAGTTGCCCCAGTAGCTAAACTGCGCCACCGTCAGGAAAGCCGCTAAAGCGACCCCCCATTGCAGCATCGTGGCACTTTGATGCGCGGCATAGCCGAAGACCAACGGCAAAGCGAATATCCCCGGGATCTGAAACACCCACAGCAACAATCGTCGGCTAACAATCCAGAGTACCAACCCTGCGAAAGCGATCCGTCCCGCGAGGCCGCCGAGTTCCTGATACAGTTGCATGCGGTTGCCGACGTTTTTCACCTCATCGTCGTAAGGTTTTTGCAGCTTGCGATTCTCGGCCAATTTCTCGGCCACCGCTTTGCGTTCTGGCGAACCAGGCTGAGTTTGCCCGTATTGGGCATTCAGTTCGGATGCTTGTTGGCGTAACGGGGCGAGTTGTTTCCGTTGTTCCGCAAGTTCGGGAACGCCTGGTGCGATTTGCGCCGGCGTCAGTTGAATGGCACCAAAGGCGGCCCCGTAGGCACACGCGAACAAAATCGTCGAGGTGATGGTAGTACGCCGTAGCGTCGGCCCAAACAATTCGCCGATGCTCGGACGCTTGAGGGTGCCTTCCTCCCGTTTCCTCTTCCACACCGGCGATTCGGGCAAGAACGGCAGCAACAACAAAATCGGAATTGCCGGAAACAAGCCGGTGATCAGGGTGTACCGCCACGATGCCTGCGGATTGAACGGCTCGGAGAGCGGCAGCGCGGGAAGCTCAGAGGCATACTTCACCGTGAGAAAGTTCGCTCCTGTGACCAGCAATCCCCCCACGGACGAGAAGGCTTGGGTGACCCCCAACACCAACTCCCGGCGTTTGGGTTCGGGAAACAGTTCGGCCAACCATGCCACGGCCGCGACAAACTCGACGCAAACGCCGATAAAGGTGGTACATCGGAACAGTAACAATTGGTAAGCCGAGGTGCTAAAGGCAGCTGCGACAGGAGACAACGCGTAAATCAAGATGCTAAGTACCAGAATTTTCTTGCGTCCGAAGCGATCGATCAACCAGCCGCCCAACAAACCGAACACTCCCCCCGCGACCGCTGTCGACCAGAACATAATGCCGATCCACTGCCGAACCAACGGATTGTCTGGAGGCACCTGCAAAAGCTCGGCTAATGCCGGTCCTGCGATGATCGGCAGCATCAGCAGTTCGTAAATGTCGAAGGCAAATCCGATGATGGCGACCAACAAGATCAGCCATTCCGTGGCCGAAAAGTGGATTTTTTCGGTTGGATTAGTAGACACGGGTCAGGATCTCCCGAGGGTGGGTGAGTCACGGCGTAATGGGGGCAGTATAGAGAGACGATTCAGGTTTCGCAAGTTGGCGTACTCCAAGCCGTTGAATCCGCTGCCTCTGTTGGTGAATCTCGAATTGACAGAATCGACGTTCTCAGCCCACAATAAGTCATGCAATAACTCCCGCGTGTCATACGCCGTTCTCACGGAAAAGGACTTCCATGCGTCGGCTCCATGTCGTCGTTCTTGATGAAGAACTTCCCTACCCGATGACTTCGGGAAAACGGATTCGCACTTTCAATCTACTTCGGCGTCTGGCCAGCCGACACCGGATCACCTATGTATGCCACACCTCCGCGAATGACGAAGAGAACGCCCTTGCTCGAGCGGCCTTCCAGCGTGCCGACATTCACATAGTTCAGGTGCCTCAGAAAGTACCGGCCAAATCGGGCATCGGCTTTCCCCTCCGCTTGTTGGCCAATCTCACCTCTCCGTTGCCTTACTCCGTAGCGACTCATGCGAGTCCTGCCATCCGTCAAGCCGTCGCCCAACTCGCTCAGCAAGAGCCCATCGATCTATGGCACTGCGAATGGACGCCATACGCTCAGCTGATGCGTACTCTTCTCCCGGCTTCTACGCCGCGTCCCTGGATTGTCATGGCTCACAACGTCGAATCACTGATCTGGCGACGTTATCGCGACACCGAAACCCATCCACTCAAACGACGGTACATCGCTCATCAATGTCGCAAATTTGAGCGTTTTGAACGCTGGGTGGTAGCCCATGCGAACTGTACTATCGCTGTCAGTGACGAAGATGCTGAACTGTTTCGCACCGAATTCGGGGCCAAGCGTCTCGAAGTCGTCGAAAACGGTGTCGATATCGCGTATTTTCAGCCAACTCCGCCTCAGGAACGTCAGCCGTATCGCATTTTGTTTCTGGGCAGCCTCGATTGGCGACCGAATCTCGACGCAGTCGGATTGCTACTCGACCACATTTTCCCCCAAGTCCGTGCAAAAGAACCGCGAGCGGAACTATCCATCGTCGGGCGAAATCCACCGCAGTGGCTGCGACAAAAACACAATCCTGCCGCTGGGATTCACCTTACCGCCGACGTTGCCGACGTTCGCCCGTATCTGGCCCAAAGTGGCATGCTCGCGGTGCCGTTGCGCATCGGAGGGGGATCTCGCTTGAAAATTCTCGAAGCGCTGGCCACGGGACTCCCCGTCGTCACCACTCGCGTCGGGGTCGAGGGACTACGGCTCGAACACGATCGGCACGTGAGTATCGTCGAATCTCCGCATCAGATGGTCGATGCTCTGTTGGCTGCCATGCGTTGCCCGAAAGCGATGCAGCTTACCGCCTTGCGTGGCCGACAACGTGTCCTCGATTGCTACGACTGGGATCCTCTGGCCCATAAACTTGAACGCATTTGGGAACAATGTGCCTTCTCCATGCCCCCCATTTCTTCCACGATCATCGCTGCCTGAAACTCTATAGAAAGTTTTCGGCAAGCCGCAAACCAACTGCTTGGTGCATCGTCTTTACTGGTAGGATGCGTCTTGTCGAAGATCTCGATCGATGGCTCGATCGAAGACCTCGATCTTCTCTCCGTTCCATGAGGTTCCTCTATGCGACGACTGAAATGGGTATTGCCGGCTCTCGGTGCCTCAGCGATGGCCGCTTTCATGGCCAGCAGTCCGCTTTCCTCCGCGCCCAATATCAAGGCCGAAACCGAACTCAAGCCCGCTACAACCTTACCTATCAAAAAT
>CALEEC010000224.1 GCA_937949245.1 uncultured Gemmataceae bacterium
GTTAGCCCGCCGTGTTTTATGCTCCGCCATGCATCGGACTATTGCTCGATCTAAACTGGCGAGCCGTCAGACGTCAGTCGATCGTGTTACCATCGCCAGGGTGACACCCCAAAAACCGCTCCATTTCGCGCAAGTCTCCGGTCCCATCGGCGTTTGCTGCTCAAATGGGGTGCGATCGCGGAATTCGCATTTCCCCTCGAATCGCTAGGCAACGAATCTCTAGTTCGTAACCCCTCTGGCACGCGGTAGTTCCGACAAGGCAGAGGACGGCCGAGAGTCACAACCGAGCAAAGGTGGTGTGGCATGCCCCGGCTTTTCCCCCAAGACATACGCAATGTGGTGCTTGTCCTCCTGATCGTGGGTGTCAGCGGTTGGTTGGCTCAGGCCACCGCCTGTGCTGGCTGGATCGTTTATCGCAACGAAATGACCGAAACCGTGGTCCTGCAACAAGTAACGGTGGTGAACAACCAAATTCGTCGCTGTCCGCCGGTGAAACTGCTCCCCAATGAACAAGCGCGAGTTTCGACGACCGGCCCTTGCGCTCGCAAAGTGCTGCTGTTCGAT
The DNA here is from genome assembly GCA_937949245.1 of uncultured Gemmataceae bacterium. Lineage (GTDB taxonomy): Bacteria > Planctomycetota > Planctomycetia > Gemmatales > Gemmataceae > CALEEC01. Next base: position 565 of record CALEEC010000224.1, read on the forward strand.
CCGAAACAACCCAACCAGCCGATCTTCCAAGCGGATCTTCCGCCGAATATCGAAACGCTCTCGCTGGCGATCCAAAAAGAGTCCGGCATGATCAAACTCGTCCCCATCGCCCTGCCCAGTCCCGCTTCGCCGACACCGAAACGATAATTCGGTTGAGAGTTGCAGCCATTCTGTGCGTCCGGTAGAGTAGTGCAGGCGTTGTTGCCCGACTCGCTCACTCGGAAACCGGACCTCTTTCATGAAATCTGCTAACGCATCTCCTACTCCGACAGACACTTACGCCGAGCGAATGCCCGCCGATCCCCCGACCGGCGTGCGTTACCACGTTTTGGCCATGCTGTGCATTCTCGCGATGATTACCTACCTCGATCGCGCGATGTACGGCTCGGCCAAAGACGATATGATGCACGCCGTCGGCAAAGATCCGGCGTTGTTTTTCTATCTGCTGACGGCCTTTCAAGTCGCCTACGCTTTGTTTGAAATTCCCGCCGGTTGGCTGGGCGATACCTACGGGCCGAAACGCACTTTGTTACGCATCGTCATTTGGTGGTCGGTGTGCATTGCCCTGACCGGCATGGCCGGGCGGTCGATCCCCGGGATGCAGGAACTCGGCATCGGCTTCACGGTGTTGGTGCTGATTCAATTTTTCTTCGGCATGGGGGAGGCGGGAGCTTTTCCCAACATCACCAAGTCGCTGTACAACTGGTTCCCTGCCACCGAACGCGGATTCGCTCAAGGGGCGATCTGGCTATCGGCACGGTTTGCTGGGGGGCTGACGCCGTTGGTCTGGGTGTTGCTGGTCCGCCCCGAATTTCTCGGGTTGGATTGGCGACAAGCCTTGTGGCTGTTCGCTGGCTTAGCCGCGGCGTGGTGTTTGCTTTTCGCCTACTGGTTCACCAACAAACCCGAAGAGCATTCCTGGGTCAACGCGGCCGAACAGGATCTGTGCCGGGTCGGCAAATACGCCACCGACGACGGCGGACACGCTGGCGTTCCTTGGGGGAAACTCTTTTCCGCGAGAAATTTGTGGTATCTGTGCGGAATGTACTTCTGCATGAATTTCGGCTGGTACTTCCTGATGTACTTCCTCCCTGGATTCATGAAACAGAACTTTCTCACCCCGGGAGAAGGTTGGACGAAGATCGTCTTGGTCGCGTTGTTGACGGGTGGACCGTTGCTGTTGGGAATGCCGGGCTGTCTGATCGGCGGGATGCTGACCGATCGTTATGTCAAACGCACCGGCGACCGCACCTGGGGCCGACGCTTGTACGGCATGATCGGCTTCGGCTTGTGTGCCATGCTCTATGTGCTGGCCATCCTCAGCGTTGGTAATCTGTGGCTGTTTGCTTTGTGCATCGCGATGGTCGGTTTCTGCAACGATCTGACGATGGGATCGGCTTGGTCCACTTGTCAAGACATCGGTCGGCGTTACGCCGCAATCGTGTCTGGGGCCATGAATATGATCGGCAACTTGGGAGGAGCCTTGAACAATTTTGTCACCGGATCGGTCATCAAATACTACAAGGAGGCCGGCCAAGAGGAAACCGGATACATAGTTTGCCTGTCGGCTTACGCCTTCGTGTACGCATTGGGCGTTTTCTTGTGGTACAAGATCGATGCTGCTAAACCGTTGATTCCTGATCCCCCCGCCGATCACGACTCCAGCCAAGGGAGCTGATGAACAGGCAACTGGCAGACGTTCGTCGCTGGGGTTTCGTTGACATGTTGACACGGCGAGCCGGGAGCGTCAACGATCGGAGATGGATGAGAGCCGCGGACGCCAGTCCGCGGGTGTTTCGCATCGACCCAACGACGGGGTGAAAAACACCCGACGACTTGCGTCGACTCTTGAGATCCTGATCAGGCGAACCGGGAGCGTCAGCGACCGGAGGAATCGAAAGGCGAACCCGCGGACGTCCGTCACCGAAGAGATTCGGAAAAGCCGTATCGACGGTTTGTCACGACGCCGGCACAGCCACTTGCGTCGGCGGAGCTACGGTCGTCGTCGGGGCGAGGTCGGTCACGGTATCGGTCACAGTTTCGTTGGTGGGAATGTCGTGGAGCAGAACTTCCGCTTCGGTTTCGGTGTATTCACACACTTCGACATGACCGTTTTTGACCGTCAGATAATGGCACGGTTTTTCGGTCCAACAGCCACTGTTGAAGTAGTGGATGGCCCCCTCGCGGTTGGCGATGGCGTGGTGCGTATGACCGCAGCAGACCACGTCGCACTTCTTTTTGCGGGCGTATTCGAGCGATTTGGCTTCGATTTTTTGGGTACAACGCAGGAAAGTCTTCGATTTCTTCTTGGCCAACTTGGCGAAGTGGTGCGATTGATCCAGACGTTGCAGCAGATGATACAGGCTGTCGGCCAACCAGGTCAAAATGGGGTGATTGTCGATAAATTCATCGAAGATGTGGCCGTGCAAAAAGAGCATTCGTCGGCCGCCGCTGTCGAGGATGTATTCATCGCGTACCGTCACGCCGAGCAGATGCGAGACAATCTCTGCCGGGCCGTCGTGGTTGCCGTTGATCCAGACAATTTCTAGGCGATCGGACAACTTCCGTAGCAGCGAGAGAATTTTCCAATGCGATTTTTTCAGCCGGCGAAAATCGATGGAGTCGAACACATCTCCATTGAGGATCAGCCGTTGTGTCGGCACTTCGCCGCTGTGGATGGTTTCGAGAAAATGGCTCAACTGTTTCGCTTGGCAATTGTCACTGCCGAGGTGGATGTCCGAGAGGATGATCGCGTCGTACACGAGGCATCCCTTTCCAACGGAAGGAGGGCGTGAGTAAAAGCCGTTCGTCGGCCCCATAGTACTACGACGAACCGGAGACGTGAATCCATTCACGATAATATTAGTTTATTCCCCAATTGTGAGCGTTGCGTGAATGGGAGATGAAATGTTGGCGCAAGCCTCCTGTCGGAGATATGGCCTTCAGGAGAATGTTATTGCTTGAACTTACTCTACTGTTTTCGAGGAATCCGCCCCCAAGTCAGTCTAGGTTCCGAACCGAACTGTGTCTCAAGCCAAACTGCATCCCGAACAGGTCGGCGTTCCGAAGTTCCAAACTACAGCTTGATTTTTTGATGAATGGCCGTCAATTTTTCCTCCAACAGTGCCCGAATAGTGGCTTCTTGATCTTGTAACGGACGCACTGGTATCAGATCGATGACCTCGGCGGGGGCAAGTCCGGCATCAAAGTAGGTCACTACAGCTCCTAGCAGCATGGCCCGCAGCGCAGGCCGAACCTGGGATTCGCTCATGCCGAAGCGTCGGGCCAATTCTTCGAGCGTCTGCCATTGGAACCAACCGTAGGTCGGTCCCATAGCGGTGATGACGGCGTAGGCTTCCAGTTGGTCTTCCGCTACTTCCGGGGCTTCCCCCAGAGGAAGCAATAATTGGTGTAGTTGTTCGCGATCTGTGGGGGCCAGTCGCGGATCGAACGCCACCGGATTGTAACCACGACCGACGATGGATGCCGCATTGGGCAAAACGCGAGCGACTTTCGGCCAGCCCCCCAGCAGCTCGGACAATTTGGCCAAAGGAACTTTCGGAGCGAGAGATACGACGACGGTATTTTCGCCCAATTGTCCCCGCAATTCGGTCAAGACCGCGGCCAATTGCGGGGGATGAACGGCCAGCCAAAGCCAGCGGCTTCGACCGGCCAATTCCGACGCACTGCCGACCATGATTCCGGGGAAATGGGCTTGCCATCGTGCGATTACCGCGGCATCGGGATCACAGATTCCTACTTCACCGAGCGGAAACCTGGCACGCTGCCAACCACCGAGGAAAATTCGGGCAATCCGACCTGCACCGATCCAGCCCATCGATGTCGCTGACATGGTATTCTCCTTGAGTTGAGAGGATCTTCACTGGGGGTATTCTGCTTACGGAGATCAATGCGATCGCGGGAGAGACTACTTGTCGTTGTCGTATCCCACTGCTCGCTTCGCTTCGTCCGTGAAGAAGGCCCCCTACAGGTCGTTGTAGCAAGCCAACGGATTGTTGTTTCATCGGTCGGCCATTTCGGTGGGATGTCGCCGGTCTTCGGAAGATTTAGGGGAGCGGGGAAAAGCATGCCCCAATTTTGCTGCGGATGTCGTACACGACGTGGAGAGAATCGCGGGAGATCACCGCGGTCGTCTCCGCGCTGCCAGTTGCTGGGCTTTTTGCTGATCGGCCTCGGCTTCGCTGGGGCGTTGGAGTTGGCGATACACCAAGGCTCGGGCGGTGTACAAGCGTGGCGAATCGGTGCGTGTCGCGATCGCGGAACTCAGTTCGGCTAGGGCTTCGTTCGCTTTGCCTAACTCGCTCCAGAGCAAGGCGCGGGCGCATCGGGCTTCGAGCCACTGCGGGGCCAACTCGACCGCTCGATCGAAGGCTTGTTGGGCCAAGGTCGTTTGTTTGGCCTGCTGATACGCCAACCCCAAACGCCAATGCGCAACCGCCGATTGGGGATAACGCCGAATCGCGTCAGCCCAATGATTGATGGCCAAGGCGAGCCAGGCTTCCGACGGCGTGCTTTGATAACGACGCCACGCCGACTCACCGCGAATCAGGCTCACCAAATGGCTATTGGCTTCCCATTTGAGGACTTCGGCCGAGTCGGACACGGCGAGGGCATCTTGGCCGGCCACTAGGTGAAACGCTGCTCGTTCCAACCGCAGCCGGGGCAGCTTGGGATAACGGGCGATCACCGCATCCAAACGTTCGATAATCTCTTTCGGCGATGCTGCCGACACCGCTTGCACCAGTGCCGCTTCGGGGGTGGACACGTTGTCCAAAGGATTTTTCGGCACCGCCGTGCCCGCACCTGCTGGACGCACCCAACTGGCTAGGGCCGAGAATAACCCCGTTGGATCTTGGGTCGCCGGCGTTTGGCTCAACAATGCCTCGGCCGACCGAGTCGCTCCGCTGGACCAGAGCATCTCGGCCCGTAATGCGACGGTGTGGGCATTGTTCTGTCCGTATTGCACCGCTTGATCGAGATCGGCCAACCCCTCAGCCAGTACCGCCATTTCGCCGATGGGCAGATCGTCGGCCCACAGGTGTTGCAAGCCGTACCCGACCCGGCCTAATTCGGAACGTGCTCGTGCCCGAATTTGCCAGGAAAGCCCCTGTTTCGGATCGGCTTCGATCGCGGCCGAGGCATCAGCAATCGCTCGCAGCGGATCGCCGGCAAGCCGGTGCGCTTCGGCACGAGCCTGCAGGGCTTCGATACGTTGCGGTTGGAGCCGAAGTACTTCTTCCAGCAACGGCTGGGCTTTGAACGGGTCGAACTCACGCAGAGCGGCCAGGGCGTCGGGCAACAGGTCAGGCGGATCGGGCTTTTTCTTCGGAGCCGGTGAAAGGAGGGCGAAAACGAACGCGGCCAACACGACCAAACCGGCCATGGCCCAAACGAGCCAAGTATCGAGCTGCTCTCCCTTGACTTGCGGACGAGCCAAGGATTTGGAAGAGGCAGACGCCACGGCACGGGGATCGGTTGGGGCGGGCAGGTCGATGACCGCTTGTGAATTCCGCGAGGCCGCTTCGGCGACGCCGGCTCCAGGCAAATTCGTAGGGAGGTGAACTCCGCTGGGGCGGCCCGGATCTTTCTTGCGTAGCCCCATCTGAGGCGGCGGTTGGCCCGGCAGGCGCATCCGGCCGCTGACACCGGCGGTGTACGCCATCTTCTGGCTGGGCGACAGATGAGCCGGCGCTTGCGGAAGTTCAAAACCGATTTTGCCTTGCGCGTCCGGCTCCGCCGGATGGTGCGGAGAGATTTCCGCCGACGATCGCGGACGCGCCGGCGTCGACGTTGGCATCGGTACCGAAGCCGGCACCGACATCGGTTCGGCAGGTCGCGACGCGGGCCGATCCATCTCGATCAGCGATTGCGACCGGGGACGTGCTCCCGGCACGGGGGGAACCAGCGGCTGAACCGACTCGGCAACCGAGGGTTCGACCGGGTTCGGTTTCTCTTCCACCAACCTCGGATCGACGTAGAACCGACTACGACAACGGAGGCATTCGATACGCTTGCCGATGTCGCTGCGTTGCACCGGGTTTTTCTGTCGGCAGACAGGACAAGCGATGTTGAAGGAGTCCGGCACAGGCGCAGAGGTTGCGGCAGAGGGAGTCTGCGCGGGGGGGGCTGCGGCGGGAGGCGTGTGCGAAGGCAGTGGTTTCGCAGGCGTCGGGGGGGAAACCATTACTGCCGCTTTCGCCGGGGAAGATCCCGGGGATCCCGCGGGGGTCGGGGGGGGAAGCGGTACAGGTTGGGTTTCGGCTTGCGGATCGGTCGGCGGGGGAACACTGCCGGCGAGGGGAAGCACCGACTTGCGGGGAATCTGCGCTAGGATGGTTCGCGCCATGGTCAGGCAATTCGGGTAGCGTTGCGACGCTTTGCGAGCGAAGCTCTTGAGGACAGCATCCGATAACGCTTTGGAGATGCCTAAGCTCAGTTCGGACAAAGGCTTGGCTCCGCCTTTTTGATGGCCCATCCAGATGAGATTGGGGTTGGCTCCATCGTAAGGGACGTGTCCGGCGAGGATCTCGTAAGTAGTGATTCCCAGGGCGTATTGGTCGATCCGTTCGTCGTATTCTTGAGCAAGGATCAATTCGGGAGCCATGTAGCGGGGCGTGCCGAGGGTGGCTCCGTACATGGTCGCGATAGTTTGTTGGGTGGTGTCGGGTTGATCGTAGATGACTTTGGCAATGCCGAAGTCACTGATGTAGGGTCTGCCTTGGCCATCGAACAAGATGTTATCGGGCTTGATGTCGCGGTGGATGTGCCGATGCTGATGCATAAAATCGAGAGCCGAGGCGATCTGTTCGAGCCAATCGAAGAGTTGTTCGGGAGGAAGCGGGGCATGTTTATGCTTTTCCGGTTTGGGCAAAGGCGGTTGACGATCGCGTAACGAACCGCCGGTCAGTAACTCCAGGACAAAGTAGGGCACCTGCAAATGTTCGCCCATGTCGAGCATGCGGACGATATGCGGATGCGCCAGCCGACGCATCGCATTGATCTCGCGGACGAAGCGTTTGCAGAATTCTTCATTTCGCAAGATCTGGATCTTGGGCACCTTGACAACGACTTCGGTGTGTGTCGTCAAATCGATGGCACGGTAGATGTGAGCCATCCCGCCTTTACCCAGGCGATCACGAATCTGATAACGTCCTCCACTCAGGGTGATTCCCACCCAAGTTGCTGGATCGCTGCTTAGGCTTGAGTCAGGATTCGACATTCGTGGGCCTTCGTTCTCAGGCATGGGGTTCGCCTCAAATTCCGAAGATCTCCCTCGACCGAGCAGAGACGTTCGGTTTCTGGGCTGTCTTTTAGGCTAACGGCATAGCGGCGCCTTCGCAAGTTGTGCTTGGTAAAATCCGTGGTTTCCGTTTGCCGGCAACTACCGATTCTTCACGGTTTGGTCACACAAACGACGCGAAAGCCGACATAAAGGCTGGTGCCGTCCTGGGGCAGAGGACCCACCGGCAAAAAACGCCGATCGAAGACGTTGACAAACTCTGCGGGCGGTCCCTGAAACCAACCGCCGCGAACCACTCGAAACTGGGGCAGATGGATCACCGAAGGAGCCGATGCATCTGCCGCGGGGGCTGCTACCATGGCATCGTCCCCCACCCATTCGCAGACGTTGCCCAGCAAATCGTACAGCCCGAACGGGTTAGCCTGTTTCCCCGCGACGGCTTGGGGGCGATCCAGGCCACTGGGTTGCTCATAATGGGCAAACGCTTCGGCCGCGGCACCGAAGGGAAAACGCATGGCACTGCCGGCGCGGGCCGCGTACTCCCATTCGACTTCGCTGGGGAGCCGATAAGTACGGCCCGCTTGTTGCTCCTCGGGAAACTGCGACAACTGTTGACAGAAACGCACCGCGTCTTCCCAAGCCACGGAATCCACCGGCAAGCAAGCAGTATCGACGCCGCGAACGGCATCGGCCCGACTCCCCTGCGGCGAAAATGCACTGGGATTGTTCCCCATCACCTTTTGGTATTGCTGCTGTGTCACTTCCGTGGTGCCCATCCAAATCGGTTGCGGAATCTGGGCTTGGCGTTGCGGTAAGGTGCCCAGCAGCAGATTGGCCGCTTCTTTCGGTGCGCCAAACGGATACGAATTGGCGGGCAGTTGCACGAAGGTCATGCCAATGCTGTTGGACAAACTCGGCAACTCGCCGGGCTTCAGGGGCCGTGGCACGGGTTCGCGGTGCTCGGCGCGATAGGTCATCCACACCACTGATCCCAGGCCGACCGCGCCCAGCAGCGTCAAGCGAAGCAGCCAAACACGCTGGGCAGTTGCCTCTGTTGATGGGACTGGCGTAGCAGCAGGCGAACTCGACGGTTGGATGGGGGGGCCAATATCTTGTCCCCTACTCAACGGTGCGGCATCTTCCCCCAACGACAACGGAGCCTCGGAATGGGATGGCTCGGCCACCGCGGCCACAAGCGGAGACTTCGGCACGGCCGACTGCGCTAACGGGGGATGGGCCGACGGCTGCACCAGGGACGGAGAATGGGCCGACGGCTGCACCGGGGCTGCTCCAAGGGGAGGCTGCGGTCCCTGTGCCGCAGCGGGATCCCCTTCTCGAGCCAACGGCGGAATCGGGGATGCGGGGTGGAGAGCAGGTGCCGCTTCCGCCTTAGGCTCAGGTGCCCGAGGGCTTATCGGTATTGATGGTGGTAGTTTCGATGCTGCAGGAGAGACCGGCGATACCGCAGGAGGTATCGTCGGTGTCGAGGGAAGTTTCGACTTGAGATCGACAAGTTCAGGAACGAGCGTGCTATCGACACTCGGCAGAACGGGTGCTGGCTGCGGATCTGCTGGAGGAGAAGTAGGCCGGGCCGGTGAAGCCGACAGCGGTGGAAGAGGAACTTGCGCCGGATCGAGAGTTTGATCGACAGCGGGGGCCGACCGTGGCACCGCTTTCGCTCCATCCGGGGCAGTTGCTTCAGGTTTCGATAAGCGTTTGCAATCAGGACAAACAACGCGTCGGCCTTCGAGTTCGCGACTAACTTTAACACGCCGGCCGCAGCGGGCACACTCGGTGATAATGTAATTCGGCTGCTGCGGATGCGCCACGGCCAACGGTAGCGAACTCATGGCGGCCAGCAAAGCATTGGCGAAACTACTGCAATGGGGATAGCGGTCCTCGGGTTCGCGGGCCAGAGCCTTTTGCAACGCCTGCGAGAAAGCTGGTCCTACTTCGGGAACAATGCTATCCAGCGGAGGAATCTGCTGGGTCGCGTGACGCACGATGATATCGGCAGGGTTGTCGCCATCGCAAGGCGCTTTGCCGGCGAGGCATTCGTAAACCGTGGTGGCCAAGGCATATTGGTCGATCCTCGCGTCCCAATGCTGCCCCGACACCAGTTCGGGAGCCATGTATTTCAAGGTGCCCAACGCCACGCCGGTGGCCGTTTTAATCCCTGGCATGGTTCGCGCACCCGAACCTTCGTCATCGGCCACAATTTTCGCGATGCCAAAGTCGGTCAGAAAGACATTGCCTTGTTCGTCGAAGAGTATGTTATCCGGCTTGACATCGCGATGGATGTAATTTTTCTGATGAATAAAATCGAGGGCCGAGGCAATAATCGGCAGCCACATCCGAATTTCGCCTAAGGTGAGCCAAGGCGATTGGCCTTTGCGTTCCCGAAGGCTTTTGCCTTTGAGGTATTGCAAGACGGCAAACGGCACACCTTGTTCTTCGCCGTAGTCGAGAATGCGTACAATATGCGGATGTTGCAACTTCACCAGGGAGCGAATTTCGCGGGCAAAACGACCGACGAAGTTTTTGTCGTCGAGTACCTGCGACCGTGGCACTTTTAAGACGACATCTTGATCGAGATTGCGATCGTGTGCTAGATAAATGTAGGCCATCCCGCCTTCATTGAGCCGACGTTGGATGGCATAGCGTCCATTGGAGACGACTCGACCAATCCAATTGCTAGTTTCGGTGGACATACGAACCAGCTCCCTCGCTTGCAGAATGAACCGACCGAGCCGAACATCCGCCGAAAAAACGTAATCAGACGCTCCCTCATTTGATTGGAAGCATTCGCGTGCCTTTCGTCAAGGAAATTGAGAACAACGTGTCTTTGGACGTAGTGTACTCGCAAGGAAGAAGTCATTGTCGATCTGGATTTCCCATTGGCGAGCCGGCAGTCGCCAGTGTTTCGTTGACTAGGCGAGCCGACAGACGTGAGTCGCCGGTGTTTTCGAGCTGGCGAGTCAACGCGGGAATCGGAGCATCCCCCCAAGCGCATCAGAACCACGCGACATCTGCGAACATTCAAAAAAAATGATGAAAAATGAATAATTCTCTCGGGACAGCGAAGAAAAGGTAGGATAGGGACCTCAGGGACCTTCGCAGTACTCTTCCGATGAAAGTGGAGGAAATGCACACATGTTCTGTCGCGGCTATGTCTGGTGGAGTTGGGTTGTCATGGCAGGGCTATGCGTTGGGTGCTCGGCCCATTCGCAGGAATCGCCTCCCCCGAAACAATACGATGTCATTGTTCATTCTCTGAAAGTCCACACGACCAAGGCCAACGGTGCGGCGTGGGATATTCTCGGCGGTGCCCCCGACTTGAAAGTGACCGTCACCAAGCTGGGCAAATTCAAATCTTCGCATACTACCCAAGTCAAACGCGACGTTTTTGAGGCGTTGATCGACGAAAAAACGGTTCGCGTCAGCGAAGGCGACGAAATCGAACTCCACGCGATCGACGAGGACGTGAACCTTGATGACACGATTGGCAAAAAGACTATCAAAATCACCAAAGAAATGCTTCAGGAAGGCGAAGCGAAATTGACGTTCGACCGTGTCATTCTCTTGTTGTTGAAATTAGAGCCGGTGCAACAAAAGTGACCGCAACAAGCCAATGACGCGCCCTGATGTGCCGTCGACGTAAACCGATGAAGTTTCCTGGACTAGGCGAGCCGGCAGACGTGAGTCGCCGGAGGCGTAGCATCCCCCGACAACTGGCGTCGTCGGCTCCTAGGTTTTCGTCTACGAGAGCCGTTGACGCCAGTCCGCGGGTATTGTAGATCTCACCGACAACGAATCGAAAAACACCCGACGACTGGCGTCGTCAGCTACGCCCCGCCTTGGCAAGCTGCCGCCATTTATCGACAACTGCTCAGTGGCAATTCATGAAAAATTCCTGAGAGGATGCAGACTAGGTTGGAAGTCGGGGTTACAAAAGGAGAGGATCCCATTCGGTGATCGACAGCCAACAACTTACTTATTTGTGCGAGGGAATGATTCATGCGAAAGACTATCTGTGCATGCGCGGTGCTACTGTTGGCCGTGGGCGTAGCAATGTCGCAAGACACCCGGCGACAACGTCCCGGTCAAGGCGGCTTTGGCGGATTCGGTGGCTTCGGCCCAGGCATGGGCCGTGGTGCCTCGACCATGCTGCTGATGAACAAGGGCGTGCAAGAAGAACTGAAACTGACCGACGAACAAAAGGACAAGATCAAGGCCTACAGCGAAGAAGCCATGAAAGCGGGCTTCGGCCAATTCGGCAAACTCCGCGACCTGCCGGAAAACGAACGCCGGGAAAAGATGCAAGCCATGATGAAGGAAATGGCGGAGAAAGCCGAGAAATTCGTCGATGAAACCCTCAAACCCGAGCAAAAGACCCGCCTGAAGCAAATCAGCTATCAACAAATGGGCGTGCAAGCCTTCTCGGACAAAGAAGTGGCCGAAAAGCTGAAACTGACCGACGAGCAAAAAGAAAAGATCGAAGGCATCTCGAAACAATCCCGCGAAGAGATGGGCCAACTGTTCCGCAGTGGCGGTTCCCGCGAAGAAATGGGACCGAAACTCACGGCCCTTCGGAAGGAAACCATGGAAAAAGTCCAAGGCGTTCTCACTGCGGACCAAAAGAAGATCTGGTCCGAGTTGACCGGCGCACCGTTTGAACTGCGGATGGAAGGCTTCGGTGGGTTCGGCGGTGGCTTCGGCGGCAACCGTCCCGGTGGAGGCCGACCCGGCCGACCGATTCCCAAGAAAGACGACTAAACCCCGCGATCCGCTCTTCTCCTGTATAGCGTCTCCACAGCTCAGGCAGGCTTGGTTTCACCTGACCGTGGGGCAAACGCTTGACTTCTGTCGCTGATTTTCAGGATCGGATAAGTCGATCACGATGCGACTTGTCCGATCCGAGGTTGTTTTCAGGCACTGTTTCACAGAAAGAAGCAAGCTGTAAGATCGCGTGGCAACCCTCGGAAGTTCTCTGCTTCTGGTTGCCGCAGTTGCTAAAATGCTCCCAAGCAATCTCAAGGCCAAGTTCGGGAATACAGGAGCGAGTCGATGGCGGAAAAAGTAGTAATCATCGGATCTGGCCCTGCCGGTTGGACGGCAGCCATCTACGCGGCACGAGCCAATTTGCAGCCGTTGGTCTTTCAAGGCGATCCGACCAACGACAAGAACCGCGTCAATGGCACGATTCCGTTGGGCCAACTCGCTCTGACGACGGAAGTCGAAAACTTTCCCAGTTGGCCCGCTGGAGACACCCGCGCCTACTTGCAATCGGCCCTGCGTGCCGACGATCCCGATTTTCCCTACTGGGTGGCCGCCAATAAGCCGCAACCATCGCACGGCATCAACGGCCCGGAACTGATGGCTCTGATGCGTCAGCAAGCCGTCAACTTCGGCACACGGGTCGAATCGAAAGATGTGGTCAAAGTGGACCTGAAACGTCGTCCGTTCTTGGTAACGCTGCACGACGGCACCACGGTAGAGACGCTGACACTGATCATCGCGACCGGCGCTCGAGCGAATTACCTCGGGCTGCCCTCGGAAGAGGCGTACAAAAACCGGGGGGTGTCGGCCTGTGCCGTTTGTGACGGCGCGTTGCCGCGGTTCCGCAACAAACCGGTCGTGGTCATCGGTGGGGGAGACTCGGCCGTGGAAGAAGCCAGTTATTTGACGAAGTTTGCCAGCGTGGTGTATCTGGTGCATCGCCGCGATCAGTTGCGTGCCAGCAAGATCATGCAGCAACGGGCATTGTCGAATCCGAAGATCACTTTGAAATGGAATCGCACGCTGGAAGAAGTCCTAGGTGACCCTACGCAGGGGGTGACGGGAGTACGTTTGAAAAGCACGCTCGACCAGAGTACCGAGACCTTGGAGTGCTCGGGAGTCTTCCTAGCGATCGGCCACACGCCGAACACAGCATTTCTGGAAGGTCAAGTGGAACTGAACGAAAAGGGCTACATCAAGTGGACGACGTTAGCCCGAACGTACACGAGCGTCGAGGGAGTATTCGCGGCGGGCGACGTAGCGGACGATTACTACCGTCAAGCAGTGTCGGCCGCCGGCACCGGCTGTATGGCCGCCTTGGACGCGGAACGCTATTTGGCGCATCATGGACTTCTGTAGGAATGGGGGCGAGTACAACGGGAGCAGGGCCATCGTGAGATGGGGGATCGTCGCAACAACAGCGTTCCCCTCCAACGCCCCGGAAGCGAAGCCATCTGCAACAACAAAAGGAAGAAAAGAATCCCCCTGCTCCCCTTGACCAAATGGCGAATGTGTCTACAGTAATGGTGTACCAAGAAGGCGTAGCTCAGCCGGTAGAGCATCGGACTTTTAATCCGTGGGTCGTGGGTTCGATTCCCACCGCCTTCACTTGAATCCCGCAGAAATGATGCAAACCTGCCGTAGCAGCTCCAGCTGCGTTGGAATTTAATATTTTTCGACTGCACACATCTACATACCTACTCAAAACTGCCAAACGGGACGAGTTGGAGTATCCATCCCGAGCGAGTGGCAAACGTTAATCTGCCATGCCAACGGACCGAACAGTCAGTGTTAACGCGCCGTGCACGTCCACATTCAAGTATCGGCGAACCACGGGACCGGACGAGGCAGACACGGGGGACCAACACCTCCCCTCAGTGGAATGACTTCAACTCTTCTTAGTGGCAGGCACCTGTAAACCGGG
>CALEEC010000225.1 GCA_937949245.1 uncultured Gemmataceae bacterium
GTGCGGGAGAATAACTTCACCATCGATGGGCTGGATGGCTTCAATCTGGCAGGCAAAACCGTGGGGGTGATTGGTACGGGCAAGATCGGTGCCATCTTCTGCCGCATCATGCACGGGTTCGGCTGTAAGTTGCTGACCTACGATGTGATGCAGAATCCCGACTGTTTGGATTTGGGGACCAAGTATGTCGCCTTGGAGCAACTCTTCGCCGAGGCGGACGTAATTTCGCTGCATTGTCCGTTGCTGCCATCGACGAAGCATATCATCAATCAGGCTGCCATCGAAAAAATGAAACCTGGGGTGTTCCTCATCAACACCAGTCGCGGCGGGTTGATCGACACCGTCGCGGTGATTGCCGGGTTGAAATCCCAAAAGATAGGCGGCTTGGCCATCGACGTTTACGAAGAGGAAGAGGGGGTGTTTTTCGAGGATCAATCAGCTCATGGCTTGAAGGATGACGTACTGGCACGACTGATTACTTTTCCAAATGTGATTGTTACTGGGCACCAAGCCTTTCTTACCAGAGAAGCCCTCACGAACATCGCCGACACGACGTTGGAAAACATCCGTGCTTTCGAGAAAGGGGAGCCGCTAGTAAACCGCGTGGAGCCAAAGAGCTGAACTTGGGGAATTCGAGGTGCGCCTCGCGCATTGTGGATTTTCCCCCGAGCGGTGGGCGTCAGCCCACCGTGCTAGTTTGCAAAGCAAAGCGAAGGCACCGTGGTAGGTCTACGCTCGCCGCTCGGGTTGGAAAGAGGTGTTTCCACCCCCGTACTCGTTCGCAACGCTACCACAGACGTAACGGCGATTCTTTACAGCATGTTCCGGCTCCCAGGATTACGCAGCCGTTTTTGCGGATCAGTTTCGAGGACGCCGAAGTTGTTCTCGTGCCGCGAGATAGCCCATTGCAAGGCGTTGAGCAGACGCTTGGCCGTGTAGAAACTGAGGACCACGCGTTGCGTCAACTTCACGGGTTCTGGCCCCGTTGGCGTGATCATTTGCGTGTGCAGGCCAAAGTCGAGGACCAATTCTTCCGTAGTCCCCGTAACGCGGAAGAAGTTCGAGTACGCCGTCTCCATCGAGGCGGCATCAATCGGCACTTGGACTTGTTGGTTCCCCTGAGCGGCAGCCGCTTGAGCAGCTTCTGGATGGCTTAGCGGGATGTTGGTTTCTTCTGCCATTGAGGATCACTCCCTATAGAGGATGATTTCCGACGGGCGGCCAATATGCGACGCGACGACTGCAAACATTCTATGTCCCACTCAGTCGCGGACCATCCGTATCTTGAGAGATTCTCCCCCCAACGCTCGCTGGAGTCCCACGGGCCAATCCCACGTCTTAGCTTCGGCCTCGTCCCGGCAATAGATGAAGACTTTTCGAGGCAACAGTAGAGCCACCGCTTGCGGAAGGTCTAGCACCTTCAGCACATACAAAAAAGTCGGCCCCTCGCGATGGTTGGCAGGGAGATGCCACAGATCCACCCGGGCAACGTCCGGCTCGAACAAGGCGGCATACAAAGCGATGCCCGCCATGATTTTTTTCCCTTGCAACCACAGCGGCACTTTCGCCAACTCGGGAACGCTGCGTAAGGTGGCCAAGGCGCGACGCACGTCCCAGACGCGTTGACCATCCAGCGTTTGCCCGATCAAGGCGAATCGTCGGCGAATGTGCGTTTCTTCAGCAGAGCCTTCGTCGGCCCAGCGCGTTGGGCCGATGCCCCGCGGCGCGATGGCCGCAAACGCCCACTTGGTCGATGCCAGCACCCGTTGATTCTGCGCGAATTTCGCGTCATTGCGTTTCCATTCCCCGGGACGGTTCAACAGTTTGCCGAACGCCGGGCCAAGGTCGTCGCACCATTCGCGGAAGCCTGCTTCATCCAACACGTTCAAGACGCACAGGCTCGGTTTTTCGACCTTGTCACCGCTCATCAGCCAAAGGCGTAACGCAATCCCCGCTTCGCTAGTGAAGTCCCAGGCACGCAGACGCACGCCTTCATGGACGACTTCCCCCGCAAATTGGGGATTCAATGCAGGCAGATTCGCTTCGCTGGGCCAATTACGGAAACATTCCTCCAGCAACGATTGACGCAGTTGCTCCTTTTTGCCCGACCACCATTCCTTGGCCACTTCGGGCGTTTGCGGAAGTTCGATCGTGGCCGCTTTGCGGAAGGTATCGTGAATGGTCGTGTTGATCGCATCTGCTGGGGGGCGATCGTACACTTTGATTCGCTCCGGCGGGATGCTGGTGAGCATTTCCGGCGGCAGCGGGGTGGTGTCATTCCTCAGCCAGCGGTTCATCCAGGCGTTGATCCCCGCTCGCAACTCCGGCGTATCTTTGTGCGGACCTTGTTTTTCCAACAGGGCGAACTTTTCCGATGCACCATACAAAGCATACACCTTCCGCACTTTCTCCGCGATGCGTTGATAACCGGCGACGGGGAAAATGTCATCCTTGTCGGTGTTGCCTAACAACAGGGGCCGGGGCGCGCACATGGCTGCCACTTGGGCAAAATCCCAGCGATACTTGTTGATCATAAACATGCAATCGCAATGCCCGGTGATGACACCGTCTTTGAACTTGTCCGCTTCGCCTTCCAACAGATGGGCTTGCAAGTCGGCAATCCCCGCGACGGGAACAAAGCAACTCGGTCGATCATCTGCGGCCAACAGCCACCAGCTATACGCGCCACCTCCCGAACGCCCGGTCACGCCGACACGCTGCATATCGACCTCGGGCCGCGTGCCCAAATAGTCGAGCGCACGCATCGCGTTCCAGCATTCGATCCCCGCTGGAGTGTAGCCCAACGCTTGCCAATACCACATCCCTAGGCGATAGGTGCCATGATGCACCCCTTGAATCTCGCCGAGTTGTAAAGTGTCGAGGATCATGGCCACATAGCCATTCTCGGCAAACCAGGCCGGGTGATAGGCATAGCGGGCTTTGCTTCCATACGAGATTCCGTCTTTGACCACATTCCCATGTCCACATAGGTACAAAATGGTCGGAGCCTTCTTAGGCGCGGGTTTAGGGACATACAGATTCGCCGTCACATACAAGCCCGGAAATGACTGAAAATAAATCCGCTCCACCGTGAATTTGTCGAAATCGCTCACGCCCACCACGACCGGTTTCAGATCGGTGCGTTCTGGCAAGGGCCACAAACCGAGCATTTCGAGCAGTTGTTGTCGTAAGATGGGGCGACGTTTTTCCCATTGTTCCCGCGTGGTCAGATCGTTCAGGCATTGCTCTTGAATCTGCTTGACTTGCAAGCGGAAATACTCCCGAATCATGGCCTTGCCCGGGGAGTAATCGGCTTTACTCGGCGGATCAGCAAACCAAAAGGTGAGCAATACGGCGGGCAGAAACATACGGACGCCTCCGGCGGAAACAAGATGCACCAACTGAAGTTCCGCCGTATGCTAACCGACGTCCGCGGCCGATGCTACCCTATGCCCGAACCTCGAAGGAAAATTCTGGCCAAGGGTAGCCTGGGACCGAAATTGGGGGGAAACGCCCCGGTCATTGCTGCTGGGGGGGGCACCTCGACCCAGAACCAGCCGCGGAGATCGTTTTCCGCGTAGCCGGTGGCCTTGTCCTGCGGATAATGTTTTGTCAACCGCTCGCGGACTGCCGCGGGAATCTGCTCAGGCGAACCGTGACAGGTGAGGCACGGCTGTTTGAGGCGGATCGGCAGTAACGCACCCAGTTTGCCTTCTGGGGATCAGAAAAACACCGGATTTTCCGGCCGCGAAGCCAAAGTACTCTTCGCCCATTCGGGGGGCTGATTGTTCGGATTGCGTAGTCGATCCGAAGTACGACCAATGCGCACGCCGAGTTCGGCCGACTTTGCTTGGGCAATCTGGCTCGCCTCGACTTGACAAACTTCGACGGCCGCGGCTGGTCTCTCTTTGGAAACGACCTCGCCCAAACGCGCCATCAACGCCCCGAACAAGGCCTCGCGTGCCGCGACCGCGCGTTCCTTCTGACGCACTTGTTCGGCGGACAATTCCGCTTCGGGAACCGGCACCCAACCTGTCAGCGTTGCGTCCGCTACGGGTTTATTACTGGAGCAACTCACCGCCCCCACTGGAAGAACAGCAATAATACCCCCAAGAGAAACTTCTGGCGTGAAAACATCCCTAGAGCCTCGAAAAATAGTGCCATTGATGGGAACATCCTTCCCATTCTACGGGAACGACAATTGCGATCGAGAGGGACGATTTTCGAGACAACGTGGCAGGCGCTGTTCGGTTCGGTTTCGATGCAGCTTGTGCGAGTCGTCGGGTGTGTATCTCAGCAGAACCCGCGGACTGGCGTCCGCGGCTCTTGTCGTCAGCGACAAACACAGGAGCCAACGCCGCCAGTCGTCGAGGGATTCCAACCCTTCATCGACGGACGCGACGGTATTCCCTTTCTGCCGAGACTAGCTGCCTCATGTTCTAGGATGGAGCTTTCCACAGGATTGGTTCCACTACGTTTGAAGCATCATGAAGGAGCGATTCCACGCCACGGATGGGGCGATAAATCGCGATTGACGCCTAGCTTGGCCGGCGGCATAAACGAGGCCGATAGTCCGTGTTGTCGTTATGGAGCGCGTTCGCCATGTCGGCCGATCATCCCGCTGTGATACTCCACCAAGTGCCCACCGAAGCCGGGCCAACATCGCACCCAGTCGGACCAACTCCCGTAGAAGCCGAGCCAACATCGCTTGTGGCCGGGCAGCCTGCGTACGAAGTCGGGCCGACACCGCTACCGAAGCACTTGTTCGGTTGGCTGCCTTATCTGTGGACGCGTGTCCTGTTCGTCGGCACTTCGCAGGCACCGACTCGGGTGCGGATGATGTCGTTGTTGATTTTGTTATTGCTGCCCGGCGTGTTGCTCTACCCGACGCGGTCGTTCCACCTTCTGGAACCCGACGAAGGGCGTTACGCCCAGATCCCCAAAGAAATGCTTGATCGCGGAGCTTGGGTCGTTCCCACTCTGCAAGGCCAACCGTATCTCGACAAACCCCCGCTCACCTATTGGTTGATCCGTCTGAGCTACACGCTGTTCGGCGTCTCCGAGGCATCGGCGCGGTTGGTGCCGGCGCTGGCGGTGCATTGGACGATTTTGTTCGTTTATCTGATTGGTCGGCTCAGTTTGGGCGAACGCTCGGCGTTTTGGGGAGCCTTGTTGCTGTCGGTTGCTCCCGGTTTCATAGGGATGGGCCGACTCTTATTGCTGGACGGGGTATTGACCTGCTGCGTGACCCTGATGACGCTCTCGGCGTGGGAAGCGGTGCGTCAGGGGCAGTTGCGTTGGGGATGGTGGATGCTTGCTGCCGTGGCCTGTGGCTTAGGCATTCTCACCAAGGGGCCGATCGCTTGGATTCTCTTAGTGCCCCCATTGGTCGCGCAACGCTGGCTGACGCAATTGCCGATTTGGATCGGTTGGCGGCCTGTTCTCGCGTTCCTCGCCGTCACTTCCACGATCAACTTCCCGTGGTATATCAGCATTCTTCTGCACGAACCGATCTTTCTGAAATACTTCTTCTGGGATCATAACATCATGCGGTTCGTGCAACCGTTTGATCACCTCCAACCGGTGTGGTTCTACGTCCCGGTTCTGATCGGAGGGTTGATGCCCACGATCTTCCTGTTGCCGTCGTTGGTGAAGTTCCTGACCACGGGCGATGCCGCCGTCGCGCAGCAACGCACCTTAGCTTTGGGATTCTTCCTGTTGTCGGGGGGATGGTGCATCGTCTTTTTCTCGTTGTCGGGGTGCAAGTTGCCGACGTATGTCTTGCCGGCATTTCCCATGGTTCTGCTCGCGTTCGGCGATTTGATCGCTCGCAGTCGCTGGGAGGCATCGGCTTGGCCCCGCGTCGGGGTGGTGACGATGGGATTATTGCTGGCCGGCGCGTTCTATTGGGGGCTGCCGTGGTACGCGGAACGTCGCTCTCCTATGGGCCGGCCGGAGTTGGTGCAACCGTACTTGGCCGATGCGACGCAGCCGATCTTGTGCTATCCCCGCAACTGCGATTCCGTCGCCTTCTACCTGAATCGTGCTGACCTCCGCAGTTTCCGTAGCAAGGACATCACCCCACTGATGTTGGAATTGATGAAGGCTCCTCGCTCGGTGGTGTTGTTCTCGCATCGGCATTCGTTGGCGAGTTTTCGCCATTCGCTACCGCCCGAGTTGCGGATCGTGGACACGCAACAGCTGCAATTGCCTTCGACCGGATGGGCATGGCTCGATCGAGCCGTTGGGGAAACCCCCTGGGGATTATGCCATTTGGCCGTGGTCGAGGTTGTGCCCATGCACGAACGGCCCTATGCGAACCAAGCCGTATCTAGGCCGTTGCACCAACAGCCAGCCGCGAACCAAGCCGTTTCTGGACCGCAATACCAACAGCCAGTGACGCACCAAGCCGCTTCTGCACCGCTGCAAGAGCAGCCAGCGACGCACCAAGCGGTTTCTGAGCCGCAATACCAACGACCTGCGGCGACTCCAGCCGCACCTAGGCCGTTAGGTTCGGCTTCCTCGTTGGTTCCGGTTCAGCCGTTGCACATTTCTTCGCCGTCGTCGCTATCTTCATCGTCGTCGGTGAAATCGACCTCTTCCTCTTCATGGTGCGTGATCACATCCTTGGAGGGCCTTTCGATGGAAGCGATGATCTCGGAGGGGGATTTCTCCGAGAAAATCGTTTTCATCAAGCCATGAAAGTACATGTTCATGGTGGATAGATTGGCTCGCAAGAGGTTGTCGATCATCGTTTCGGTGAGTTCGCCCCCCTCGATGTCGATGCTGGTTTTGAAGCGAACTTCCCCTTCGTCGAAGTCCATCTCGAAATTGCCGATGCGTAGTCCGTGATTGGCCCGCGAGAGGAACTCGGCCATGGCCGCTCGGCGATCGGGAGTGACGTTGACAGGTAGGATCGAGTAGAAACAGAGCCAATCGTGAGCTTCGTTGACATCGGCATAACAGATCATAATGCCGGCCGAGGTTTTGACGTGGAAGCGCAACATCGTGTCGCCTTCCAGAATCTCATACTTCCACTGTTCACTCTCCATGTAATCGATCAGCGTCGCGAAGATACCGGCCATGAAATCGCGCCTCCCAGGGGGGAAGAGCAGCCGACCAAGACGAAGGGAACCAACCGCTCGGCTCAGCCGGTCGAGATGAAGACATTGTACCGAAAAGGTCCAGGGCAACGGAATGCGAGTTATTCGGGGTGTTTGGAGAACAAGGCGTTACTGTTGACGCAATCGTTGCCAACGAATCGACGTAGTTGCCCCTCTCTAGTGATCGCCCGCCTCAGCAGGAAGCCCTCGCTCGCCAACGGACGGACGTAGTTGCCCTACTCGGGTGACCGTCTACCTAGGCCAAAGGTTCAGCGAAATGAGGAGAGTAAATCCAACGATATTCCACATTTTAGAATGCCCGGCAAGTTACGGTTTGCGATAGAATCGGAGGAATCCGCAGAAATGGTCTAGACATCCGCTGCCTGATGGTGTACATCTGATGCAATTTCGGAGATGCTGCATGTCCATTGCGCCCTCGAACCTAGGTCGCGATAGCACGTTTGTCGCCATCGATTTCGAGACCGCCGATCACGGTTGGGACAGTGCTTGTGCCGTGGGACTGGTGCGTGTAGAACGGTTGCAGATTGTCGAAAAACAAGCGGTGCTGATTCGGCCACCACGTCGACGCATTTTGTTCACGCGGATTCATGGCATCACCTGGGAAATGGTGCGCGAATCGCCGACGTTTGCCGAAGTTTGGCCGCGGTTGCTGCCGTTGCTGGACGGTGCTTCTCATTTGGTGGCTCACAACGCCCCGTTTGATCGGCGGGTGCTGCACACTTGCTGTCAGGCCGCGGGGGTGGAAGTGCCGCCGCAACCGTTTCTTTGCACGGTGCAAATCGCTCGTCGCATCTGGAGAACGCGGCCCAACGATTTGCTGAGCGTTTGCCGGCGTTTGGGCATCGGCCTACGCCATCACGATGCTGGTTCCGATGCCGAAGCATGCGCCCGGATTGTGATTGCCGCAGTGGCCAGTTTCGGGGTCGTCGCTGACGGGAACTTTTCTCCCTCTTTTTCGCCCTCCCCACAAACTCCTCCTTCTTCCCAACGAATAACTGAATGAGTGTGACACAAGAGGGGGGTGTGGTCATCAATTCATTTACCAGCGGTGGCCAACTCCACCGCCCCTTCCCGGTGATTCACGGAGTCAGACCGTGCGAATTTGTCGGACGGCAAGCGTCCAGCTCCTTTTCTCTGATTGCGTCAGGTTCGCGAATATGTTGGGATAGGTACTTAGCTGGGATACAGTCCACCGAAGACTAGGGAGGCTAACCAATGAATACGTCCGATGCTCTTCCTCCCGACAGTTCCACGAAATCTTTCTTTCCCACCCAGACGGATTGGAACGAACTTTCTGATGCCGAACCGCAACTTCCTTTAACCGCAGGGAAAGATTTCGGGGATGCTTTGGTACAATCGCAAGAACTTGAGATCGATGAAGAGTTGCGTTCCACCAAAATCTTCGACCTGATCGATGCCGACGAAGTAGTTCTCACCACCAAACCGGTCGTGGAAGACGTGCTCGGATTCGAGGTACTCGGCGAGCTTGGTCGGGGAGGAATGGGGATCGTCTACAAAGCCCGGCAGAAAAAGCTCAACCGCATCGTGGCCATCAAGATGCTTTTGGGTGGCTCGAATGTCTTGGAAGCGATCATCACGCGCTTTCGTCAGGAAGCGAAAGCCGTCGCGAGTTTGCAGCATCCGAACATTGTGCAAGTGTACGAAGTAGGCGAGAGCGAAGGTCGGCCGTACATGGTGATGGAGTACTGCGCCGCAGGGAGTCTGGAAACCAAGATCCGCGAAAATACCTTGTCGCCTCAGGAAGCAGCCCAGTTGGTCGAAACTCTGGCTCGGGCCATGCAGGTAGCGCACCATTTGCAGATCATTCACCGCGATCTGAAGCCGGCCAACGTCTTATTGCATCCGGTCAGTGCCAAAGAATTGCCGAAATTGGGGAATCATCCGTCGATCGTGACGCTGCATCAGGTCCACTACATTCCCAAAATCTCCGATTTCGGCTTGGCGAAGCAACTCGGCACGCACCATGGGCACACGCATACCGGCGCGATCATGGGCACGCCCTCGTACATGGCCCCGGAACAAGCGATGGGCGTCAAGCAAGCAATGTCCCCCCTGGCCGACGTGTATTCGTTGGGCGCGATACTTTACGAATTGCTGACCGGACGTCCGCCCTTCCAAGCGGAAACGCCGATGGATACCTTGTTCCAGGTGCTTCAGCAAGATCCGGTCCCTCCCAAACGGCTGCAACCGAGCATTCCTCCCGATTTGGAGACGATCTGCCTGAAATGTTTGCGGAAACGCCCGGAACAACGCTACGCCTCGGTCGAAGAGTTGGCCGACGATCTGCATCGTTGGCGTATGGGCGAGCCGATCCGTGCCCGGCCAATCAGTCGCTGGGAACGCAGTATGAAGTGGGCCAAACGCCATCCTTGGCGTGCCGCGGCAGTACTGTTGGGCATTCTCGCGCCAGTGGGCTTGCTGATCGAAGGCTTTCTCTACAGCCGACAGGTGCGTGCCGAACGTGCCAACACCCTGCGTGCCATCGAGCTCGCCCAACTGGAGCATCAGAAGGATGTCGCGGAGAAAATCGGCTATCAGATGCGTTGGCTGCGGCTATTGAGCGAACAGTGCCGGCAAGCGGTGCAGGTCGGCGAGCCTTATCGCGCCTTGTTGCTATGGACCGATGCACTCCGACAACTGCAAGTCGATGGCGATGCCGAACGCGATCATGGATTGCGGCAACAACTGGGGGAATTGTCCCAGACCTTTCCCCGGTTGCAACATCTGTTGGCTCACGACAGCCCTGCCTTCGCGCTCCATTTCAGCCTCGATGGTTCGTCTTTGGTCATCGCGGAACAAAACGGCACCCTCCACATTCTCGACGCACGCACGGCTCACGAACGGCGAACATTCCAGCATGGCAGCGCATTGGTAGCGTTCGAGGTTCGCGGGACTTGGGCCGTAACCGCTGGAACCGATCGACGCATCCGCTGGTGGAACTGGATGCAAGGAACCGAAACTCGATCGATCGAACTCGCCAAGCCGATTCGCTCGCTGCATCTGACCGACACCGCGGCGGCTCTGTGGGTGCAATACGAGACAGGCGATTGGGCGCTGGTGCAAGCGAATCTGGGCCAAATTGTGCAGGACATTGCCGCGAACCAATCGATGCCAAGCGCCTTCAGCCCCTCGGGCCGGACGCTGATGCTATGGCAAGCGAGCGATTCTCCCTCAACCATGCAACGGTATCACTGGGATGGCCAGCGTGTCCGATCAAGCCAAGTTCGCGTCGATGCCGTGGTGGTGTCGGCTTGTTGCTTGGACGACCAACACCTGGCCTGGGTCGAGCCTCCGGGCCGTGTGCATGTGGGCATTAGTTCCCCGATGGGAACATGGCAGGAGTTGGCCCGTGTGGACCATCCGGGGCAGATAAGCCGGCTGGTCGCCGATGGTTCAGGTCGTCGGTTGTTGTCGCTTTCGCCGACGTTGCGACCGCGCGTATGGCAATGGGAGGGGGAGTCGTCGGCGAATTCGACTTCCTCCCCACCCGGAGCCGGAAAGTTACAATGGATAGGCGAATTGCCCTGTCAAGTGCCGATCCGCGACGCCGGCTTTGCTGCGGATGGAAACTGGATCTGGACCCGTTCCGAATGTGGGATACTGCAATTGTGGCCGTGGTCTCCAGGAACTTTGCCGGCTAGCGACGGATCGACACCTCCGTTGGCCTTGGCTGCGATCGACACCACAAACGCCAGCACGGCGGTTTCCTGCAAGATCGCGTGGACGCAACGTCGGGCGGCCGGAATCCATCGCGATGGGGCCGTCCGTCTGTGGCAGTTGGACACTCGGCAGCAGAGGTGGAACTGGTCGAAATGGCGGGAGCAAGACGCGGAAGGGTGGCTTGCGGTGGTGTACGCGCTCTGTGGCGAACAGGTCAACGACGACGGAGCCATCGTCCCGGTTCATCGGCATCAATCTCGTCGTGCTTTCGAGCGGTTGTTGCAGGACAGATGACAAGACACGACCAGGGGCACGACACGACCAGGGGCACGACACCGCGGGCTGACGCTCGCCGCTCAGTTAGAGCACGTTTTCCCCCAAGTGGCGAGCGTTCGCCCGCCGTGGAAGGAAACGCCCAACGCACTGGATAAAACACTTCCGCTTCATCTTCCGTGCCGATCTCTATTGCGTTGAGCCACGGTTTGGTTCATGCTTGAAGAAACTTGTTGACCGATGATCTGTCCTTTCTCCAAGTGACCTACCTATGAATGCAACATCGATTCCGAATCGCGTTCGCGTGTCTCTCTGGACTGCCATGGCAATGGTACTGGGGTTGTTCTCGGTGACCACTGCTTCTGCTGGAGTGCGAGCGGGAGCGTTTGCCCAAGATGTCACCCCCGAGAAGTTTCCCATCTCGGTCAACGGTGGATTCGCTGATCGACAAGCAACGCAGGCCAACGATCGGTTGCATGCCCGTTGTCTGGTGCTGGACGACGGCAAAACCCCATTGGCGTTGGTCGTGGTCGATAGCTGCATGATCCCCCGGGAATTGATGGACGAAGCCAAACAGCGTGCCAGTCAACGCACAGGCATTCCGACGACCCATATACTCATCTCTGCGACACATACGCATTCGGCACCCACCGTCGCCGGAGTGTTTCAAAGCGATCCCGACGCGGACTATGTGAAATTCCTGCCTGCGAAAATCGCCGAGGGAATCGAGCAAGCCTATTGTCGCTTGGCTCCCGCGAAAATCGGCTGGGCCACAGTCGATAATCCGCGACAATTGTTCAACCGCCGTTGGAAAATGAAGCCGGGCACCATCGACGCCAATCCGTTTGGCGGAACCACCGATCAGGTGCGGATGAATCCCGGATACCAACACCCCGGCTTGATCGAACCGGCTGGGCCGATCGATCCGCAAATCGTCATCCTCTCGGTGCAACGGGCCAACGGCGAACCGCTGGCGCTGCTCGCGGTGTATTCGCTGCATTACGTCGGTGGCAATCCGCAACTGTCGGCCGACTATTTCGGTGCGTTCGCGGAACGGCTGTCGGCGTTGCTAGCGCCTCAGCAGAAGGCCGGCGAATTCGTCGCGATGTTGGCCAACGGCACCTCCGGCGATGTCAACAACATTAATTTCGCCGGGCCGGCCCCGACCGGACGCAAACCCGGCGAGCAGATTCGCCTAGTGGCCGAAGACGTGGCCCAATCGGTCAAGCAGGTGTATGGGTCGATCGTGCATCGTGAACAGATGACCTTCGCGGTGGCCCAGACGGAAATCGAATTGGGAGTCCGTCGCCCCAATGCCGCCGAGGTGCAACGTGCCAAAGAGATCTTGGCCTCTGCTCCCAAGCCGCTAAAAACGTCGGCACAAGTCTACGCTCGCGAAACCGTGTTGCTAGAACAATATCCGCCCACGGTCCAATGCAAACTTCAAGCCATGCGGATCGGCGAATTAGGCATCACGGGCATTCCCTGCGAAGTCTTCACCGAAATTGGTCTGGAGATCAAGAAACGCTCGCCTCTGAAGCCGACGGCCGTCATTTCACTGGCCAACGGCTACAACGGCTACCTCCCGACTCCCCGGCAGCACCAACTCGGCGGCTACGAAACTTGGCGTGCCCGATCGAGTTATTTGGAAGTGAATGCCTCGGAAAAGATCACCGCGACCGTCATGGATCTGCTCGGCCAAGTGGCCAAATAGGCCATCGCGGTAGTCGGGTGCGGTCAAACTTCGACGGTGGTCGGTGTCGGCACCATGGAGGGAATCTGTTCGAGTCGATGCCGAATGCGTTCGACGTAATGCTCGGAAAGTTCGATCCCCACAAAGTGCCGACCTAGTTTTTTCGCCGCTGCTAACGTGGTGCCACTGCCGGCAAACGGATCGAGGACGCAATCGCCGACATTGCTCGACACTCGGATAATTCGTTCGAGCAATGCTTCGGGCATCTGGCATGGATGGGCCGTCTGAGCACTGTTTTTGGCTTTGACCCGTTCTTTGAACGAACCACAAACCCGCGAGAAATACCAAGTATCGTCGTCGGCACGGAAGAAGCGTTGGTCTTCCTGCGGGCGTAGCACCCAGGTATCGTCGGGAAGTTTGCCCGCGGGGTTCGCTCGACGATCGGCGTAGGTCGTTTGTCGGGCCGAGGGCACCCGGATCGCGTCGGCATTGAAAATGTACCGCTTCGGATCGACCACATAGTAAAAAATGTGCGCGTGACTGCGATTGAATTTCTTGGTGCAATGCACACCGAAGGTGTAGTGCCATACGATCCAATTTCGCAAGGTTAGCCCTAGTTGGTCGAGCCGAATTTTCATTTCCGCAGCATATTCATCGCCAATGGCCACATAGAGCGAACCGGTCGGCTGCAAGACGCGTTTGACCAATCGCAACCAACGCTCGGTCCAACGGAGATAGTCGTTGCGGTCGCGTTTGTCGTTGTACAAGTCGTACTCATAGCCAATGTTGAATGGAGGATCGGCAAACGCTAACGCGATCGAGGCTTTGGGCAAGTCCGCTAAACGCTCCAAACAATCACCGTGCAATACTTGATCGAACCACATGTCGGGTTATCCTGTTGTTCCCCTAGCGAAAACCTTCTGGTAGATGGCCATCATTAGAGCAAAAACACGTCGCAGCGCAAGAGCGTTCCCTGAGAATCGCACTTTTCTTCGATTTTTGCCCTTGTTGTACCGAGGCGGAAACCTGGGAGAAAGGGGACGCACCGGGGCTTTGTCTGGGCGCGGAACCTGCTTGTATCGTCCCCCCTTTGGCACCGTTCGATCCAAAATTCGCGGCGATTTTGCTCGATTTTTTCCGCAAAGTCGGACGATGAATCGTCTACCGGATTCCAGTTTTGCTCAAGAATGCCGTCGGTGCGGACGAAGGGACGCAAAATGCACGATCTACGACGACGCTGGGACACCCGTAGATTTTGGCAAGTCGCGATCGGTGTTTGCCTCGGCAGTGCGACCTTGGCGTGGGGACAATTTCCCATGCCGGGACCGCCGACACCCTCTGCCGAGCCGCAGCGCTTGCCCAGCAGCGTCTTGGGCACTCCTGCTCCGATGCAGCTACCAAACCCCGCCACGGTCCCTTCCCCAGCTTTGCCGGAATCGATCATGGTCTTCGATCCGGTCCAAACGCAGATTCGCCGGGTCAATTCACGATGGCAATTGTGGTTTGGCAACGTGCTGTTGAAAGATTGCGGCAAAAACGAAGGCGATGCTCACGAAGCCCTTCGGGTGCTGCGGGAATTGCGAATCAACCAGCGGGGCACCATTGGCCGACACCCCACGGGGTTTGAATACTGGCTCAGCGAAGGGGAAGCCCCCCGGCCAGGGGGGCTGAGACGGTTGGCCGTGCCGTTCGATGGGGCTTTGTTGCAAGTCAGCGAACTAAACGGTGTTTGGTGTCTACGCGATGCTCGGCAGGTGATTTTCAACTTTGGCCCGCACCGCGAAGATGCCGAACTGGCGTTGCAGGTGTGTAAGAAATACCGGTTCAACCAGATCGCTTACATCGGTGCCCCGACGCCGACGATGATCTACTTTCTGCGTGACCCGTTCCAGGAGCAGGAGTCTAACGCCCAGTCGCGGATCAAGCTCCCTCCGAGTTCGCCAACGCAATTGCTGGCCGGCCGTGGGGCCGATCGGCAAGGGGTGCTAGTACCTGGGATCGGCTTTCGGGGGGAACGCCTCCTGCTCGATCCGCGGCAACTGGAACTCCGCCGCGAGGCACGCGATTGGGTGATTGCTTCGGGGAATATCGTCCTGGTCCGCTTCGGTTACAACGAACGCGATGCGCGCTCTGCCCTACAGATGCTTCGCGACGCCCAAATCACGGAATATTGCGTCTTGGGGCCGAGCTTTGCTTATTTCCTCAGCAATGGTCAGCCGATCCGCCCGATGCCGCTCGGTTCGCGGTCGCTGCGGATCGACAATAGACGGTTGCAATTGCGGGAGATAGACGGCAACTGGACCATCTTCGACGGCACCCGTCCGTTATTCGAGTTCGGCGACCGACTGGACGAAGCCAAGGCAGCCTTTGCTATCATGTTGCATTACCGTTTCGATCAACTTAGTTACCTCGGCAATCCGCTCAACGGCGGCCTTCGCGTGCTGACCAAAGGGTGGTAAGGGTGCCACGCTGGGCAATTCGCGGACCGCCGGCAACGGCAACTTGGGACGATTTTCGGACGGACCGCACGCAGGGAGTAGCAACTTGGGCGAACTCGAACACGAACAGATCGCTGGGAGCGGCAACTTGGGCGAACTCAGGCAGACCGTGGTGACGCTTCACCAGCCCTGGGCAAGGGACGACCATTACTTCCAAGCCATCGAAACCGGTTGCACGCCTCATTCCTTGCTCAGCCGCAGAACACTTTGGCTAAGGCCAACCCAATCGCCGACGCAAGTCAGCTATTGTAAAGCAGTTAGGCGAAACTTGAGTGTCGGGGAACCGAACTGGCAATCATTGGCGCGACGTATGTCGAACTGGGCAATTGCATGAAAGTGGTGAAAAATGCGTTTCCCTCATGAATGGTGGATGTCGGTTGTTAGTCATCCCATCTTCCTGGTCGGCCTGGGAGGGGCGATCGGCAGCAACGCACGCTATTGGACAGGGGTTGCAGTCCGGCAGTGGCTCGGTACTGTGGCGTTTCCCTGGGGCACTTTTTTGGTCAATGTACTTGGCTCTTTCCTCCTGGGGCTCAGTGTCATTTTGTTGGCCGAGCGTGGAACCCCAGCGGGCAAACAATGGCATTTGTTGTTAGGTACCGGCTTTTGTGGCGGATTTACCACCTTTTCCACCTTTGAGGTCGAAACCTTTTCGCTGATGCGTACCGGAAAATTCGGTTGGGCGTTGGTGTATGTACTGACCAGCGTTCTTGCCGGCTTTCTCGCCGTCTGGGTGGGAATCTTGCTCTATGAAGAAACCGATTGAACTTCGCTGTCGCCCCGGTTCGCCTCTATCTTGCTCCAAGTGGGAACCCTGTGGTAAGAACAAACCGATGCATCTACATCTCACTCTCATAATGAGTGAAGTGATGCGATCCCATTCGTCAATTTTGGCCCTGCCACCGTGACGCCGCGAACCGAGAAGAAACCGATGATACCGCTTCTTGCCATTTTCTATGCTAGACTTAGGATCTACCACGCATTCTGAGCGCAACTCGCTGCTCAGCATGGAACCGAGTGCTCCTGATTTCTGCGGGGAATCCTTAACGTGGACACTTTGAGTGCCAATCTCGAAAATTTGCTCCTCGCCCTCCCCTTCTTTCTCGTTTTGATAGGCACCTTGGCACTAGGAAAATGGATCTACATCCGAACCTCCCCCTATTCGTTGGATGCGGAGATTCTCGAACGAGACAATCCCGCGATCGGCATTCATTTCGCGCTATTTCTCCTAGGGCTGATGATTGCCGTGACAGGAACTCTACTTCGCGGCAGATTCTTCGATTGGATCGGTGGACTGTTGGTAATCGGCTTTGCCGTCCTCTCAATTGGTTTGATGCGTCTCAGTATTTGGATCAACGACCGCTTTCTCCTTCGGCAATTTTCGATCTACCAAGAGATGGTCAACGACCGCAATTCGGGCACCGCTTTCGTCGTCGGGGGAGCATGCGTGGCTACAGGGTTGTGTATCAATGGAGCGATGAGCGTCACCAGTTCCGCCGATGAACTTAGCGATCGTGTGCTGCAAGCCTTCGTCGGCACTTTGATCTTCTACAGCATCGGTCAATTCCTTTTGGTGATCGGGGCATGGGGGTTCCGTAAATTGGCTCAGTTCGACGTGCATCGCACCATGGAACACGATGACAATCTCGCCGTGGGAATCGCCTACGGGGGATTTTTGATGGGGTTAGGAATCATCCTCCGTAGCGCTTTGGTCCACGCTTCTCCCGATCTGGTCGAGGAAATCCTGACCACGTTGATCTACGCGGTCGTGGGCTTGATCCTATTGTCGGCGACCTCGCTATTCACGGCGAAGGTGCTGTTGCCTGGCAGTCCGTTGCACCATGAAATCGAACACGATCGCAACCCTGCGGCGGCAAGTGTCTTAGCCGCCGCATTCATCTGCGTCGCGGTAGCATTTGCCGCGGTGGTAACTGCGTGACGGCGGAGAGAAATGTCATGCCGTTCCACGACATTTTTCGCTGGCTTCGTGCGATCCTGGCGATCGCATTCCTGTCACTGCTAATTCCCCAAGAGGTTGAGGCAAAAGGACGCTCCAGCGGCTCATTCGGTGGAAGCAAGTCGAGCGGTTGGGGGGGAACCAGTGGCAGCTCTCGAAGTTCCAGTTTCGGCGGCTCGAGTGCT